>DAOVDC010000027.1 GCA_030669695.1 Candidatus Bathyarchaeota archaeon | reverse complement strand
AATTACGTAAGACTAGTTTTATATAGTCATTGGATTGCAATCAAAACAAGAGAAGGTAAAACATATGAGATTTAAAGCCACTCACTTCACCGAAATAAAAGCAGCAAAAGTGGAAGAACACGGATACAAGGACATCCAAGTCAGATGGTTGATAACGAAAGACGACAGTGCAAAAAACTTCGCTATGCGCTACTTTGAAGTCAAGCCAAAAGGACACTCAGCACACCACTCACACAGCTGGGAACACGAAGTCTTCATTCTAGACGGACACTGCTTAGTTGAATGCGGAGACCAAGAAAAACGCGTTGGACCAGGCTACGCAATCTTCATTCCACCAAACGTTCCACATTCCTTCAAAAACGTAGGAGACAAAACTCTTAAGTTCCTCTGCCTCATTCCATACGAGAAGTAACATCTGGTGTAGTGCCCTCTTTTTAACCTCCACAAATGAACCACTAAGTAAAAACACCAAGAAAATGCTCAGACAAGAACCGAGACTTAGAAATACTATTTGAAGAAGCCTAACCATCTATAATACTTGTTTGGACGAATGGTGATGAATGTGGCCATCAACGTTAAAGAACCTTCTGACTTGATTGAAATGGCTAAGAATGTGGATGTCAACGAATTTCTCCAGCTAGTTGAAAAAGCCACACAGCTATTGGCCAAAGAGAACGGGCAAATAGGAAGCATGCAAATTACCGGCAGGCTTGTTTCAACACCCTCAGTAGGTGAGGCAATCGTCGTTGGAGACATTCATGGAGACTTGGAAAGCCTCATGATTGTTTTAAAAGACAGTGATTTCATGAAGAAAAGCCGTAAAGATGAAGACGTCACTATGATCTTCCTTGGAGACTACGGAGACCGAGGCCTCTACTCGCCCGAGGTCTACTACGTTATCTTAAAGCTCAAAGAACTGTTTCCAAAGCATGTTGTTCTCATGAGAGGCAATCACGAAGGACCCGACGACCTCCTCGCCCATCCACACGATTTGCCAGCTCACCTACAAAGGAAGTTCGGCGATGCTGCACCACATGTCTACACAAGGATACGTGAACTTTTCAACTATTTGTACAGTGGAGTGCTTGTAGACGAAAGGTACGTTTTGCTTCACGGCGGAGTGCCAAGCCAAGCTTCTACAATAGAAGATTTAGCCTTCGCTCATGAGAAGCATCCACGCGAACCCCATCTGGAGGAGATACTTTGGAGCGACCCTCGAGAGGGTATGAGGGGGACTTGTCCCTCGCCTAGAGGGGCTGGAAGACTTTTTGGTGAAGACGTCACAGAGAAGCTTCTAAAAATGTTGAATGTCAAGGTGTTGATTCGGGGACACGAACCGGCTGGAGAAGGTTTCAAGATAAATCATGGTGGAAAGATTTTAACGTTGTTTTCAAGGAGGGGTCCACCATATTACAACGAGTTTGGAGCGTATCTGCATCTAAACCTCTCCGAGAAGATGGAAAACGCCAAACAACTCATACAACATGTCCATAAATTTTAGATTCTCGCAGATAAAAGAAGCAGTTGGCAACGCTAACCTTTATTCCTTAATCCGAATAAAGGCTAATGATGAGGGATGCTGTTTTGAAGATGGGAATCATCACGGGAAACGAGAATGGATGGAGCATCACTCAACTGAGAAGAGCAATGGAAAGGCGAAACGTCACGCCGATGTGTTTCAGCTTTCCCAAAATCGTTGCTCGCATTGAACACAAACCTGAAGCATCGGTGGACGCAACAGACATCCTTAGAGACTTATGCGCGTTAATCATACGTCCTATCGGACGCGGTTCTCTTGAGGAAATCATCTTCAGGATGGACCTTCTGCATCGCCTTGAACGCCTAGGAATGCTGATCATAAATCCTCCGTTGTCCATTGAACGTTCAGTAGACAAATACTATGCGCTGGCTCTTTTGGAGGAGCACGGATTGCCTGTTCCACGCACAGCAGTAACAGAAAATCCTGATGGTGCCTTGAAGTCCTTCTATGAGCTGGGAGAAGACGTTGTGGTAAAGCCTTTGTTTGGATCAAAGGGAGTTGGCTCCACAAGAGTTTCGGACCCAGAGGTTGCCACAAGAGTGTTCAGAGCAGTTTCCTTCCATCACGGTGTTCTGTACATACAAGAGTTTATCCCGCATGGAAATTCCGACATTCGAGCGCTGGTTTTAGGTGATCATGTCGTAGCCTCTATGAGGCGGGTAGCTGATAATTGGAAAACAAACGTAAGCTTGGGCGCGAAGCCAGTGGCGTTAAAGCTGGATAAGGAAATGGAGAACCTTGCGGTGAAAGCAACGAAAGTGATCGGGTGTAGAGTGGCTGGTGTCGACATTTTAGAAGGACCCGAAGGACCCCTGATAGTTGAACTAAACAGTCAACCAGGATGGAGAGGATTACAATCGGTTACTACAATTAACATTGCAGACGAGATAATCCAGTACGTTCTCTCCGAATTGAAAATGTAGAGGAATTCGGTTATGCAAAAGATCAAGTTTTGCGATAGGTGTTTTTACGAAAAAATTTGAGCAGAAGGGAGATTTGGCGAAAGAGAACGAATGGTTACAAATGAAATGAGGCTGCTACTTTTGAAAAGATCAGCGGTGATTCTTGCGGGTGGCTTCTCCAAGCGGTTTGGCCAGGACAAAGGGTTAGTTCGATTAGGGGGAAAGCCCCTCATTCTCCACATGCTTGATACAATTTCTGGAGTGGTTGATGAAACCGTAGTTGTTGTCAGCTCAAAATGTCAAATAGACCCAATTGAATGCTTGTTGCGGGGTAAAGCAAACATAGTAGTTGATGAAAGTAGAACGCAAAGTCCTCTTATTGGTGCATTGACTGGCTTTGGGAATGCTAAAGGCAAATATTCGCTTCTTCTTCCGTGCGACACGCCGTTTGTCTCAAGCCGCATAGCGTCGCTGCTCTTGGACTTGTGTATCAACAAAAGTGCAGTTATCCCTAGATGGCCTAACGGATATATCGAACCGCTTCAAGCGGTCTACCATACAAAATCAGCTCTGACTGCAACAAAAACTGCTTTGAAAGAGAAAAAACTTGACTTGCGGTCTATGATAGCTCACTTGAAGAGCATACGATATGTTTCGACTCTAGTTCTTGAGCAAATTGATTCGGAGTTGTTAACCTTTTTCAACATTAACACTCTGGAAGACTTGAGAAAAGCGGAATGTAGGTTCAAAGTGGATACCAAAATGTCTTAGCGTATTTTTGGCGCGCATGCTGTGAAAACTTTGCGTGCATGGATTCAGAATCCAGATTTCGTTTTCATAACATATATTCACTACCCAAGACTGACCCAATGAGGAAATGGATGGAGGTGTATTTCATGACCATTGGGAAACTTGAACAGGTTGCGCCGTTCCACTTCTGCGTCGATATCGGTGGCTATACGGGTATAAGCGCAGCGTCCTACGAAGACTTCTTGACAGGCATTAAACAGGTTAAGGCAAAATCCTTGAGTTTCCATCTTCAGCGGGGAGACTTTCAAAAATGGGTGTTGGACATTCTTGAAGATAAAAGGTTAGCGAAAGAGATAGAAAAAGTGAGGAAACAAAAACTTCGTGGGCAAGCTTTGAGAAATCGTCTCTACCACATAGTATATGAGCGACGCAAGGAATTGACAAGCAAGAGTCACTGATGTGCACGTGATGGTCCCGATATAAGGGCATGGTGTCCACTAGTTTTTCTTTGCGAAGATTTCTGCCTCTGTCAAAAGTCTTTCTATGTCATTCTCTGAGTGTGCAGTGCTCAATGCACCTGTACGCTTTGGAAGGAAAAAAACTCCGTTCATAATCAAGTGCATATGATAGTCCAACAGTTTTCCTCGGTCTGCTCGAAAAACGTCACGAACGTCTCTCACCTCTTTGCGTGTGAAGTGCGTGTGAAAAAGCGAGCCTACACCTGTAACTTGAACATCAACGCGGTTTTTCTCAAAGATGTCGGCAAGTTTTTGTTGAAGCTTGTTTCCACGCTTGTTCAGTTCTTTCAACAGTTGTCCATCTTGGAGCAGTTTTAGCGTTGCTAATCCCGCGGTCATAGTAACAGGGTTTGCGCAGAATGTTCCTCCGTGAAAGGAGAATCTCGGTCGTTCATAGAGCATAGGATTCATGTGGTCTATGATTTCTTTGCGGCTTGCGAAGGCGCCGACTGGGAATCCGCCTCCTAGGATTTTTCCCATCACCGTGATGTCCGGTAGGACTCCGTAGTGTTGTTGTGCTCCTCCGGGTGCTAGTCTGAACCCGGTTATGACTTCATCGAAGATTAGAAGTGTCCCATTTTCGGTGCACAATTCTCTCAGCTCTTTTAGAAATTCTCTTTCGGCTGGGATGCAGCCTCCAGCTCCCTGCACAGGCTCTATAGTGATTGCGGCTAGTCTCTCATTTTTTATCGTTTTTCTTGCTTCTTCGATGTTGTTGAATGGAAGTACAATTGTATCTCTCAAGGTTCCAGATGTCAATCCACCGGATTCGGGAACATCCAACGGAGGTTTGATAGCTATATCGAGGGCGTCGTAGCCTCCGTGCCATCCACCTTCAAACTTTGCGATTTTGTCTCTGTTAGTGTATGTGCGGGCTAGTCGTGTTGCGTACATGTTTGCTTCGGTTCCGGAGTTCGTGAAGCGAACCATTTCAGCGCTTGGAACCATCTTCGCTATCTGTTCGGCTAGGGCGATTTCGAGTTCGTGGGCTGTTCCGTAATGGGTTCCATTCTCGATTTGTCTTCTAACTTCTTTCATGACTTCTGGTGGGCTGTGTCCCAAGATGAGGGCGGTGTGACCGAGCCAAAAATCGATGTATTCGTTTCCATCTACATCGGTCAGTTTGCTTCCTTTCGCTTTCGCGGTGTAGAATGGATAAGGCTCTATGTATCGGAGGAAATATGAGACTCCAGCGGGAAGAACTTTCTCAGCTTTTTGATATAGTTGCTGAGACTTGGGCGTCTTCGAGACGTAACGATTCAGCATGGCTAAAAATCTCCTGTAAGGCAAGTTATATGTCTCTTCCGATTATAAAACCTAATAGTCTGGTTATTCACTACATTTTCTGTTAGGCTTTTCTTGGATGTAATTGGTAGTTATTGCTGTGATTTCAGTTTTTGTTTTGAAACCTTTCGTACAATTGCACTTGTGATAGAAATCTTAAAAAATTATAGGGGGGTCTAATGAGAAAGAGACTAGCATAGATAACATGACAAAAACACACTTTAACAGAAACCAACGAAAACCAAGAAATATCTTCACTATTACGGATCACACAAACTCATTGAAATTTCTTAACAAGCTCAACCACATCAGGAAAATCGATCCCAAGCTCCTTCACCTTACGCAGAGTCGGAACGCCATTTGAATTCCATCCCCTTCTCTTGTAAACTGCATCCTTAAGCTTCTCATATTCATCTTGACGATGTTTCTTCAACACTACCAACTTTTCCTCCGTCGGTTTGCCAGTTGAGTCATAACCAAACTTTTCCTTAAGTTGTTTGTCATAGCGTTCCGCGCGACTTTCATATTCTTCCTTTGTCACTGGTCCAACTGCGCGATACGGTATGTCATCGTGTTCGCGCGTGCCAAAGCCCATCCTCAAATTGAAAATGCGCTGGAAATTGTACACCTTTTCGCTCATCAAAATAAGATCGTCCGTTGAAACTTTTCGACCAGTCACCGCATAAAAGAAGTTGGCGTAATTCTCCACGTGCGCAATGACTTTGGCGGGTTCTGAAGTGTTCTTGTTGTCTTCAGGCGTGATGTCATTCCAAGGAAGTTTGCACAAACCATTCAAACCGAACCATGTTCGAAACATCGGGAACCAATGTAAAGCCTCTGCCTTCTGCTTGAAAGTCGGAATTAGGTTTCGCACCATATCTAGAAATATTAGCCACGCCTCATCATGTTGCGGACCCTTTAGTGCAAGCCCGTATCCACCCTGTTGTGCTAAGGACTCTTTAGTAACGTATTCGGAAAATTCTAAGCCCTTTGCTTCCATTCCAATGTCCTGCAGTATTCTTGGGTTGGCGCCATATTTTTCTGCGAAGAGCTTCTTCATTCTGCGAACCCCTTGGCCAATAATCACTCCAAATCCTTCTCCCCTCGCCATTTGATGAACAAGTTCCATCGCGGTTTCTTTATTCCCAAAATTCAATTTAAGGCCGCCAGTGACCTCATTGTCAATCAATCCCATCTCATAACATTCCATGGCGAAGGCTGTCGCTGTCCCAACTGAGATAGTATCCAAGCCGTAGGTGTCGCAATAGAAGTTAATCTCGATCACGTGGTCCGCATCAAAGATTCCGCAGTTACTGCCAAGGCCAGCTATGGTTTCGTATTCTGGGCCGTCCACAGAGACATGCTTGCCTTTGAATGGACCTGTTTTGAGTTCAAAGTCTTTGACGAGGTGAGAACATGCTACTGTGCATCCTGCCCAGCATCCATCAAAGCCTGTGTGAAATTTTTTCCTGTATACTTCTGCGCTGAGGTTAGAGCCTTTAGGATGGCTTCCGAATTTGAAATTGTGTGTGGGAAGAAGGTCGAATTTGTTCATGATATCGACTAGATGTGTTGTTCCTACAACTGCCATCTCATTTTGTTTTGGGTCAAGGGTTCTGATTTCTTTGTTGTATGCTGGGCCGACTTGTTTAAGAACGTTGAAATTTGCGGGGTGGTTACTATCGGCTCGTAGACCAGAGAATTTGACTACAATTGCCTTTATTTTCTTGTCACGAAAGACTGTGCCTATGCCGCCTCTTGCAGCTTGTTTGTACCTTACGGTTTTGCGTTGCGAGTCATACCATGAGAAGTTGAGGATTCCAAATCGTGTGTGCTCTGCGCCTGGACCTGAGGAAACTACCGAAATACTGCGTTTATTCGTACTACTATACTTCTCTGTTAGAGTCTCGCCGAGCAAGTGGGTTTCGGATGGTAGTTCTTCGGCGTCTACGATCTGGACGTTTCCTTCATCGCCGTCAATAAAGATAGTTACTTCAGACTTTGCTTTTCCTTGTATTTCCAGTGCGTCCCATCCGGAAAATTTGAGGTATGGTCCAAAATATCCGCCTGCGTTGGAGTCCATTACAGAATTTGTGAGGGGTGATATTGAAACGGCGATGCTTTTTCCGCTTCCTGGAAAGAGTGTAGTGCCGCCGAGAGGGCCGCATGCTATGCAGATTTCGTTCTCTGGGTCGTTCCATTTGGTGATGCGGTTTTTCGGTAGGGCGTTCCATAGCAGCCATAGGTTGAAGCCGCGGCCTCCGATGAATGTTTGTTTCATTTTTTGGGTGACTGGTTTGCTTGTGATTTTGTTGTTTGTGAGGTTTATGTGGAGGGTTCGGTTGTTGTATCCTTTTTCGACTTTTTCTAGGTTGTATTTGAATTCGGTAATCGGCATTTTGGTTCACCTGTTGGAATGATAATTACCTTGTTTTAGGTTATTGAACGTTCTGTTAAAATTTTTGTTACGTTATTCCATGTTATTCGTGTTAGTCTCTCTCTTATAGACCCCCCTATAGCCCCCCTATATATACCCCCTATAACTTTTTACAGTGTTCTTATTCTCTCTCTAGACCCCCTACCTATTTTTTTTGAAAAGCTTGAAGTGAGCTTCTTTTTGTGAACAGCGTTTGAATATTGCTCAAGTCACGATAGGAATAGATGGGAAAAGATGGGGAAAGATACAAAAAGATATAGAAAGATAGGAAAAGATACGAAAAGATAGCAAAAGATGGCGACTGTGTCGGAGAATGCTGTTCTCGTGTGATGTTGCAAACACACGCGTGCGCCTTAACCACAGGTTCCCCTACCTAGGGGGGGTGGTTGCTTGTGTCAGGTTTGTGATTTGGATTTTGTTTTGTTTCTAAGCTTGCGTCACCAACCAAGGTTCAACAACCAGAAATAATGGCTTAATATCCTGCTGAAACGCTTACAGCAAGATTTATGTTTCCATTAAGGATTATATTCGAAGTCTAACAAGGCTTGTTAAAGAGTGTGACAGTTTTGAGAAAAGACCTCGACAACATTCTCGCCGAAAAAGGAGCAGAGGCGTTGCTCCTTTATGCGGAGAGTTTCAAAGACGCCAACATGTACTACCTAACTAGGTTTCTAGCCCCAGACCGCTTCATACTCCTTAAAAAAGTCGACTCGGACCCGATAATGGTCATTAGTTCAATGGAGTATCCTCGAGCGCAAAAGGAGTCAATTGTCAAAGACGTACGATCTTACATGGATTACAATTATCTGGAAGTGGTGAAGTCGGCGAAGGAACCGAAACTTGGCAGTATGAAATTCATAGCCACGGTGGTTGAGAAGGAACTGTGCAAGGGCACTGCAATCTACGTGCCTCCCAACTTTCCAACAATCGTTACCGAC
>DAOVDC010000047.1 GCA_030669695.1 Candidatus Bathyarchaeota archaeon | reverse complement strand
GCAGCATAAGGCAGAAGAAATGGCAAACCATGTTCGGCAAATCATGATTGGACTAGGCTTCACAGAAGTGATGAACTTCATTCTCACAAACGAAGTAGTTCATTATAAAAAAATGAGAAAGAACATCAGCAAGATGGTTAGGCTTGCAAACCCCGTCTCCACAGAATATTCTATAGCCCGAGAGGATTTGTTACCCAGTTTGATGAGGAACCTAGCGGATAACAGACATGAAAGCTATCCTCAACGAATCTTTGAAGTTTCCGACGTGATAAAGATTAAAGAAAAAGCTGAAACCCGCAGCGAAAGAAGACTTCACGTGGCAACTGTCTCCTCACACCCAACCGCAAACTTCACCGAAATAAAATCCTACACAGAAGCGTTACTCACCAACCTAGGTTTAACGGGATGGAAGATCAAGGAAGCAAGACATCCAAGCTTCTTAGAAGGAAGAGTAGCAGCAATCCATGTTAAACGAAGGAAAATAGGCATTTTAGGAGAAATCCATCCAGAAGTTCTCAACAACTTTGAACTAGAAAACCCAACCAGCGCATTCGAAATCGACCTCGAAGGAGACTTGTAGAGTAACATTATTGACGCATCTACTTTCTGCTTTCAAGAAGCTTTATTTCCATCGTTTCCATTCTTATTGTTGGCAATGATATGAGCCTAAAGAAATCCCACCGATACCCCCCTAAGGCTCATGCAGACGGACCCAACAGAGGCAGATGCTTCATCTACCCGTGACATAGGGTTTACCCAGGCATGGGACACGGTGGGCGTGGGCGCTCCCTAAACCCGCGTCAGAGAGAGCCCAACTGAGAGGAGCGAAAATGCTCTGCTGTGAGGTTGAGTGTTAGGTTACGTGGGAAACAGCGCCCGCGACAAGAACTTTTAAGTTAACCGATATCGATGCATTAACAGTAAAGATGAAAACAGGCGGTAAAACTTGGACGTCGAGCAGAGGACA
Source organism: Candidatus Bathyarchaeota archaeon (assembly GCA_030669695.1). Next base: position 4,889 of record DAOVDC010000047.1, on the reverse strand, counting down.
AGCCTTGTTACAAGAAACACAGACGAGGTTGTAACTCTTGAAGAGTTACGCGTATTATTGGAGACTAAGACTAAGCCGAAAGCGTATTGGGGCTTCGAACTCAGCGGTCTGATGCACATCGGTTTCGGCCTAGTCTGCGGCTCAAAAATTAAAGACATGATAAAAGCGGGCTTCAAATTCGTCATTTTTCTCGCTGATTGGCACTCATGGATAAACAACAAGTTAGGCGGCAACATGGAAAACATCCGCATCTGCGGCGAATATTTCAAGCAAGGCTTCACCGCGCTTGGAATCAAGTCAGATAGTGTACATTATCTCTGGGCTTCCGACATAGCTAAAGACATAGAATATTGGGAAAAAGTTGTCAGAATAGCCAAAAGCGTCTCGCTTCAAAGAACGTGGCGAGCGTTGCCCATCATGGGTCGAGAAATGAGCTTAGCAGACGTTGAAACCGCTTGGATGTACTACCCCTGCATGCAGGCCGCAGACATCTTCCACCTAGACCTCGACGTAGCATGTGCAGGAATGGATCAAAGAAAAGCCCACATGCTAGCAAGAGAAGCCGCAGACAAACTTCACAGAAAAAAACCCGTATGCGTCCATACGCATCTACTCATGGGACTCCAAGAACCAGAAAAAGCCAAAGGGAAATTCGATGAAAACGCAAACATAAACCTGCAAATCAGCTCAAAAATGTCCAAAAGCATACCCGGAAGCTGCATATTCATTCACGACACACCAAACGAGATTAAAACAAAAATAAGGGCCGCCTACTGCCCGCCTAAACAAGCCCAAGGAAACCCAGTACTTGAATTAGCTGAATGTGCAGTGTTCACGGAAAGGAAAACTATGGAAATCCCGCGACCACCTAAATATGGAGGCCCAGAAATCTTTGAAAGCTATGAGGAGATGGCGAAAGCCTACGTTGAAGGTAAGCTTCATCCACTCGACCTAAAAAACGGCGTTGCAGAAGCTCTCATAGAAATCCTAAAGCCCGCTAGAGACCACTTCCAAAAACGCCCACAAATGTTGGAAAAAATGAGGAAAATAGGCGTCACAAGGTAAAAGTGTTGTCAACTAGCCTAAAGAAACGAGTAGAAAAAGTTTTGAGGCTTCTGGACAGACTCGCAAAAGAATCAGCCAAAGGCACTCCAATAATCGTAGAAGGACGAAAAGACGTGAACACCCTACGCGATTTAGCAATAAAAGGCGACATCATCTCAGCAAAAACTTCTGGAAGGTCCCTCCTCGACGTCCTTGTTGAAGTAGAAAAGCGAAGTAAACACGAGGTCATCCTTTTGATGGATTTTGATCGACGCGGCAAGGAATGGACCAAACACTTGGCACAACATTTTGAAAAAATGAGAATCAAACCCAACCTGTTTTTTTGGAGAGGACTTCTAAGCCTTGTGGGGCGAGACGTTAGGGACATCGAAGGCTTGGCAACGTACCTAGAAAACTTGAAGAAAAAATGTGGAAATAGGATCTGAAGACTCTGCAATTCCAATGGTTGTACTAAATGTGGAGGGCAGATTCGGAAAGTATAAGAGGTGCCAGCCAATTAAAAACTACGCACATCTTATTGATGAGGTTAACTTTGTTGATTGAGGTGAAAGTTGATGGGAACATCACAGTCGATTACTATAAAGTATATGATCCGCGCGAAGTTCGAAGTAGAGGGCGTTGTTGAAAAATCGGATGCAATCGGAGCTGTTTTTGGTCAAACAGAAGGATTGTTTGGACCTGAACTGGACCTCCGCGAACTCCAAAAGTCAGGAAGAATAGGAAGAATAGAAATCCAGCTAAAATCGGAAAAAGACAAAACCACAGGCGCATTACTCATCCCCACAAGCTTAGACAGAGTCTCAACAGTCATTCTCGCAGCAAGCCTTGAAAGCATAGATAGAGTAGGACCCTGCGCAGCAAAGGTCACCTTAGAAAAAATCGAGGACATACGCAACGCAAGGCGGACGGCAATCATCAAGAGAGCAAAAGAAATTCTCCACAAATGGACCATCGAAGCCATTCCAGGCACCGAGGAAATCTTTAGAGAAGTTTCAGAAACTTTAAGATTAGCCCGAGTTGAGTCATATGGACCGGAAAAACTGACAGCTGGACCAGACATTGAAAGCGCAAAAGAAATAATAATCGTCGAGGGAAGAGCTGACATAATAAACCTGTTAAGATGCGGCATACAAAACGTCATAGCCGTTGAAGGCGCCAAAATACCGCAAAGCATCATAAAACTGTCCAAAGAAAAGGAAGCTACAGCATTCCTAGACGGAGACAGAGGAGGAGACCTCATACTCAAAGAGTTACTACAAGTGACCAACGTCAAGTATGTGGCTAGAGCTCCTTCTGGCAAGGAAGTGGAGGAGTTAACTCCCAAACAGATTGCGACAGCCCTCCAGCACAGAGTACCTATTAGAAAACCCAAAGCTAAGAGACCGCGAGAACGCCAAAGGATACTCGTTCCAAAACGAATTGTTGAAGTAACCAAAGAACTTGATGGAACATTAGAAGCAGTTTTGTTTGATGCAAAAATGAAAAAAATGGAGCGACTGCCAGTGAGTAAACTTGCGGAAAAACTTCAACAGACCAAGAATGTGGACACCGTAGTCTTTGATGGCGTGATTACACAAAGACTTGTAGACGTGGCGAATGAAAAAAGCATCAAGTATCTTGTTGCGGCTCGTGTTTCAGATGCAGTAAAACAGCCGTTAGGCATCCATCTGCTAACTTTCACGGACGTGAGAGGTTAGTCTTTCCCTCCTAAAAGGGTAAAGCACCATTATATTCTCAACGCTTTTTAATGATGGCTTTTCTATTGCATAGTGTACTATAGCTCGAAAGGGAAGCGTCGTTTTGAAAACTCTGAAGATGAACATCAAAAAGGGCGTTGTGAAGGTTTCGCCAGACAGCTTAGACGATCTCTGGCACTTGTATAACATAATCCTTAAGGGTGACGAAGTGCATGCGCGAACTACCCGTGGAATAAGGGTTGAAGCGCATTATGCACGTCCAAAAAGAGGGAAGCGAGTACCGGTTTTTTTGGGGGTAAAAGTTGAAAAAGTGCTTTGGGATAAAAGCTTGGATCGACTAAGGATACATGGAATCGTCTGCAAGGCACCTGAGAAGGTAAACGTGAAGGGCGAGCATCACACCCTAAACGTAGCTATGAACAGGCCCATAACCATTGTGAAATCCGAGTGGTCTAAGCATCAAATTGACCGACTACGCAGGGCAAGTCGAGCTAAGGGGGCACCTCTCATTGTGATGTCTATAGACGACGAAGAATTTTGTGTAGCTGTTTTGAGACAGTACGGCGTCGACGTTAAGGTGGAGGAAAAGACGAGGCTTCCGGGGAAGTTGGAGGCTGAAAAAAGGACAAGTGCAGTGCGTGGGTTTTTTAAATCCGCTCTGAAATCATTGAAGGAAGTGTGGATTTCCCTTCGTAGCCCAATTGTCATAATTGGTCCCGGGTTTATGAAAAACAATTTTGCCAAGTATATCAATGGCGAGGCTTCAGATGTTGCAGGTGCTGTCATCGACGTAAAGGGCGTAAACAGCGGAGGCTTGGCTGGAATACAAGAAGCGTTGCGTTCAGGAGTCTTCACGAAGGCGTTGAAGCATGTGCGGGTGGCTGAAGAAACCAAGGTCATAGAGGAAGTGCTTGAGCGCCTTGGAAAAGGGAGATCAGACGTAACGTATGGATTTGCCGAGGTGGAGAAAGCAAGCTTGTTTGGCGCTGTTGAAAAGCTTCTATTAGCAGATACAGCGTTAAGGGAAGCACCAGACGAAAAGAGAACGGCTCTAGAGAAGCTCATGAGAGAAGTTGAGCAAAGGGGTGGACAAATCAGCGTCATTAGCACAGAACATGAAGCAGGAGCAAAACTGCTTGGACTAGGTGGTATCGCTGCTCTTCTTCGTTTTCAAATGGGTTAAACGCGTATTATCGCATCCTTGTTTAGATACAAAATTCTCTCGGGATACTCCATTTCTAGATGCCGACTATTTTCCATAAAGCTTGAGACGTCTACGGACTGCAGGATTCTGATCGACAAGCTTCTTCAGAACCATCTCGAAAGTTTCATTCGGCAACAGCTCTCTCTCTATGAAGACTCCTGTTCTACCAATCTTATCGCGACGTAAAAGGGCGCGAACACGGTCGCGGACTGTGCGGACAGAAATGCCTAAAAGACCAGCAACCGCTTCTTCTCGTCCCACAATGGTGTTTTCAACGTGACCCTCCGGCACGGGTTCAACCAACATAAGTCTTTTGTCTACACCTGAGACGCGCATTTCTTTTTTAAACATAGAAAGAGATGCTTCGCCACCAAATTTGTAGAAGTCTTTCTCTACAGGGCGAAGTTTTACGAGTGGAAATGATATACACCCTTGTTTATCGATCTCGATGTAACCTTTGATGGCATATAGTGGCGTAGCTTGCACAACAATTCGACGATTAACGGCGACACCAGCGTTTTGAAGAGTGTTTTCTATGATGAAAGAGGAGGGCGGGTCTGGCAGAAACACGTCGATGTCGCTCTTGTCTGAAACGTCGCCTCGCGCAATGCTTCCGTGTGCAATAGAGTGCAGATGGGACTGATTAAGAATCTCCATTATCTGAACTGCTTTAGACCGTAGTTCCTTCAACCAGCTCCAGTGTTTCTTGTCGTAAACAACTTCTACGCGTTCGGCACGCCTTACAGGTTTTTTAGTCATCGGCACCCACCGACTGGAGGAAGGCATTCGACTAATTTAAGTAAGAACATGTATTTCTACTAATGCTAGGAATTTCCCTTGACCATTCTTTCCGACAAGGAAATACTTGAACACATTAGAAACGGTGAGATGAATATTGTACCGTTTGAACTTTCTTGCCTTAA
>DAOVDC010000002.1 GCA_030669695.1 Candidatus Bathyarchaeota archaeon | reverse complement strand
TTATTTTCAACATCATATTAAGATTTGTGTTAAATCCTAAAAGTGACTTATTTCCAGACCCACTCCAGGATATCCCCTTTAGTCTTAAGGATCCTAACTACAGGTTCTACGGAACTCTGACGGCTAAATTCGATACCATGGTTGCATGCATCTACTGTTGCTTACAGGAGAATTGAAAGATTCTTATAGCCCGCTAACCTTAGAATTTCATAGGAGAAGTAACGATTTTTGAAATCTCGCATGTTCTCTACTGTGCAATGTAAGGGTTGTAGCTTCAAAGGTTCTTCTTACTGTTGGCGTCAATGTCCATACAACGTTTGGAAAAAACAAATCTGGTAAGAACCCGCATTTGCATGCATGCATAAAAAAACCTATAATAAACCACAAACTGATTGGGACCATGGCACAATTTGGATTTTAGATGAAGAAACATGGGCTTGGACTAAAGAAGAACGAGGTGAAAAATAATACCACTATACGAAAAAATCTGTGAACTTTGTGGAAAGGAATTTTCGACAACCGATAAAAAACGCCGAAAATGCATAAACTGTGAGTATGCTGAGAGATGAATGAACAAATTAGAAAAGACCTTTGCGGTTGCGTTTGGAAAATTCAACAAGGCGTATGGGTTTGCATTAAAAAATGTAAGAAACATAGCAAGCCAAAAAAGAAAAGACCATATAGACCAAAAGCGGAATGTGTAAGACCATGACAAGTGAGCAAATATGCATGCTCCAGAGGGGTTGACATCAACCTCTGGACCCTGAGAGTGTCTGACAAACACTCATCCTTTTTTTGGTTGGAACGGTATGTATGCATGCAAATTGGAGTCAACGTTAAGTCATCATTTGTCGTTTTTGCTAAGGTCTGCCATCTTTGTCATAGCCGTGGCGAGTGAGACCTTTTGCTCAATGAACTTGAAGTTTCCTGTGGTTAGATCCCATTCGACGAGGTCGTGTCCATGTTTACCTATGTATATGGCAAATATTGTGTCTCCAACTTGAACATATCCAACTTTACTCTTCGTCTTCTCTGTTGGATGTTTCCACCACTCAAGTTCTTTTTTTTTCTTTCACATATTCACCTCCTTACCAACAGGTTTCTAGTCAATGACAATTTGATAAACCTCCTTTCCCATGCATGCATGCAAGAAAGAGAACTAATTTTGCTGAAGCTTTCTTATACCAAATTCAACATTAAAACCAATGTTACAACTTAACCATACTGATATTTTATATTCAATGAACATCGGTGATAAGCAAACTTTGCATGCATGGATTTAGATATACATTATTTTTAGAGGTTTCAACATTAGAAGTTTCTTCCATAAGTCATAAAAACACTTAAGAGAAGATATGATAAATGATGCGATATGACGAAAATAAAAGATATTGACTTGAAGATTCTCTCGGGGTTGATGAAAAACTCCAAAATAAGTGACAGGAAACTGGCTGAAATCATTGGAGTCTCTCAGCCCACTGTCACCAGAAGAAGAGCCAAAATGGAAAAGGAACTTTCAATTGATTACACTGCGATTCCAAACTTTTCGAAATTGGGGATGGAAATCGTGGCTCTCCATTTTGTCCAGTGGAAGCCTGAAGGATACGAAACACTCAGTCAGATGAACGATTTCATGAAAAAAATGAATAAATTTCTTTCAAAACATCCCAACATCATCTTTGCCTCTTCTGGACAGGGCTGCGGCTTTAGTAGGATGACTGTTACAGTCCACAGAGACTATTCTGATTTTGTAAACTTCAGGACGGACTTCGAAAAGGATTGTGGGCAGTATACAGCGAAATATGACAGTTTCATTATCAGCCTTAAGAGTGACAAAGTCCTGAGGCATTTAACCCTCAAATATTTGGCAGATTACATAAAAAAATACCAATAGCCCATGAATTTTGCAGAGTTCATGTCTGAGAGGATAACCTTCTATTTTTCCTTAGTTATGCATGCATGCAAATACTGAAGAATTCTTGTCTAGATTATATTTAATGAACAACGGTAATAAGCAAACTTTAGGTTACTTGATAGTTGGCGGTCTCTTCTGAGCATACCTGTACCGTCGTGGTCTACCATCCCTAGTCAAAACATTATCCTTAACGAGGTCAATCAACGCATGCGCCACTGCAGTACGGTCATAATGAAAACCCTTCCGAGCCATCTCACCATGCACCTCGCCTAGACTACGAGTGGAAGCAAACCATCCTTCACTCCAAAGCCTGTGAATAACGCCCTTACAAGTTTCAGCTCGCGGAACAGCCCGCTCTGGTGTTGTGGCCAACTTCCTTGCATATTCATGTTTTGTTATTGTAGAAAGAGTGTTTTCAATTGTTGCTTGTACTTCATTTGGATTGCCTTCGAACTCGAATTCTAAATCTCCAATTTTCATCTTCACCCGTATGGTACGCTTCTCTTGTTCTGGTTCTGTCATATCGTTCACTTATTGTTTATTGTATTGAGCATTATGCACATGCACAACACTTAAATACTTTTTCACATCTATCAATTGTTATTGGTGAATCTTGTTGATTGAACAACTACCATATGCAACAACACCAAAATATAATTTTCCTAACGCAGTCCAAGACCTGCAACTACCACAAAACTTCATCGAACTAAGCCTCAAATCCATGAAAAACCTAAACTTGGAACAATTCCATCCTATTGAAACAAATCTTTTCAATTCAATAACAGAAAACACTGACTCGACCGAGCCAACTCTTTTGGATTACAGTCCACCCACTCTACGGTCAATCCCGTTAAAACCCCTCCCGCAACCCACAACAATCACCGCCATTGATGTGTCAAACATAAAACTAGGCGAAACCGAAACAGGCATCCTCACAGCCATAAGAGCCGCCATAGTCTGGAGACAGAGCCGCCAATACCGATACCTCCGCCTCGGACCTTTCCCTTTCCACATAACTGAACAAAACAGACGGGAAATATACCATCTATTCCGACAATACTACTTTCAAACACCACCAAAAGACATAGTCGGCCCAAACCTACTCAACATGCAAAATCGGATAAGCAACCTACTCGAACGCTGGCTACAAATGAGCATATCCACCAGCTCACACGACAACATCATACTCTGGGACGGATCACTAACAGCAGGAACCCCAGACAACCCAACAAAAGTTCTTTCACAACTCTTAGAAATTGCAAGAAACCGCCTCAACACAGTTCTGGCGTTCACAAAAACCACCACGCTGAGACTTGGCGGTCACAGACTCACAGACCTAACCACAAAAACTCCTCCGCCACGCCTAATCCAAATCAATCACTACCCGCTTCATTCGTCTACTCCTATTCGCTTCCTAGGAAACATCTACATCGCAAAACTCACAAACGGCGGTTGTTCATTTCGACTAGACATAGACAAAAACATCCCCAGCGAACAAGGAATAGCAGCGGCACAGAAGCTTCTTGGAAACGACATACTCCTTCAAGGCTACCCTGAAACCCTACGCTTGGCACACATATACTCCACATTCACAGCCAACGAAGTCATAGGCATACAACGGTTCATAGCCCAAACATACGGACTAAAAATCGTCACACGACCCAATCTACGCCGACTACTATTTGGACCATACGGAAAAGGCCCAGAGGCCTAGCCGATGCGACTTTACAGAAAAGAAGGCAACACTATCCAAATCCTAAGCTTTCCAACCGAGGACATCGAAAAGGGAGAATACCTCCTCATACAAGACTCTAAACACAACAGAAGCCTCGTCACACAAGTAATCGACATCCAATTTGCCAACATTCCCGGCATCCTAGAAGAACTCCTAAGAAACTCCACAGACAACCAACATGTCTACGGAGAAAACCTCGACCCGCTGGAAGTAGCCCCACACATAACTTACATCCAAGACGCACGAATGCTTGTCTGCAAAATCCGAGGAACCATACAAAACGGAAAACTAAGCATAAACACAGCATGGCTCCCTTCACGCTCCCAATCAAACATCAAAAAACTTCCCGTGGCTTCTTTGCTAGCACAAGCAAAAATCAGCAAAAGCCGTCCTATCAACCTTGGCGAAACAAGAGAATCATCTTCCATCACAATTGACGCTCACATGCTTGACGGCAAACTCAACATAGTGACCGGAAAGAAGGAAACCGGAAAATCTCACCTCTCCAAACTCCTCGTCCTCAGCCTCATAGACTATGGAGCCCCAGTTGTAGTTCTAGACCTAAACGGCGAATACACCCGCCTAGGTTTCTCGTCAAACGGCGAAAAAAACGAGTACAACAAAAAGGTTCGAGTGCTCACCCCAGGCGACAACTTCAAAATAACATTGGCACAGACGAACCTGCGCGTTATGATGAACATCCTCTTCCACGCGCTTGACCTGCCAGGCACCTCGGCACGAGAGTTTCGACGCATATGGCGATTTCTAAAAAACCGCGACACGCTTACGATGCATGAACTAGGCGAGACTATTAGAAATCGACAGTGCAACCTGCATGTGCGAAATGCACTTAATTCTCGTTACTACAGCCTGTTAAACTCTGGGTTTTTCACCGACAACCATGCAGAAGCAACAAGTCTTGAGGAAAACTTTCACAGCATGCAGAGTGGCGGAGCATTGATCATAAACCTACAAGACATTTCTTCGATTGATCGGCAAGTCGTGGTAGAGTTTATGCTTGGAAAACTTGTGGAACTTCTGACTCAGCGGAAGTTGAGAGCAGTATTTCTGTTTGCTGAGGAGGCTCATCTTTACCTGCGTGAAACCTATTGGGACGACATTGTTACGAGAATGCGCCACTTCGGAGTTTTCACAACCTTTGTGACTAATCAACCTAACACCATTCGAGAGAACATCTATCGCCAAGCAGACAATATATTCCTCTTCAACTTCACCAACGAACATGACCTTGAGGCAGTGTCAAGAGCTGCCAAGGTTGACGCTGAAACCGTCAAGTCGGTTGCACGAGACCTATTGCCACATCATTGCCTCGTTCTTGGAAAAGTTGTAAAAGACTTCCCTATCGTAGTGAAGGTGAAAGCTCTTGACATTCAAACAATGGGGCAAACAAGACTATTTTTCACAGATAAGAACTAGAATCCTTCTAGCTCGTTTCGATGTCTTTTGAAGAAAGAACGGAAGGAGGTTGTTAAGTCATAGGTTTCCACTTCATCTAGGGAAACCCATTTTGCGTCTAATACGTCGCCTCCCGACTTTGGGGTTCCACTTTTAGGGCGAATTAAAAATTGTAGCAGAATGTAGTGGTATTGAAGCCGTTTATTTTCATCCATCATGATGTTATCAACCGTATCCAAAGGTCTATCAATTACAATCTCAACTTTCAACCCACTCTCTTCCTCAGCCTCCCGTACAACGGCGTCTCGAACCTTTTCTCCAAGTTCCACCGCTCCGCCTGGAATACTCCATTTGCCTTTTCCAGGCTCCACTCCCCTCTTGACCAGAAGAAGCTTACCCTCGTCCACAATGACCGCTCCAACGCCCACAATAGGCTGAGTAGGATATTCACGTCTCAAATCCAAGCCTCCGACAACAATATCTTCACCGATCTCTTACACTTAAAAAGCGATTTGTCTAATTAAAGTTCGGGAGAGTTAGTGGTGAAGCAGCGAAAGAAACAGATGAAGCCTTTCAGTTTTGTTCACGTGGCTGATCTACATTTAGGCTATGCACAGTATAATCTGGATGTACGGCGTGAAGATTTTAACGCAACATTTCGAGAAGTGGTTGACAAAACCATCGAGTTAAAGCCTGAGTTCACGATTATCGCAGGAGACATATTTCACCGCGCTCGTCCCACCAATATCACCCTTGAAAACGCCATAACCAATTTCAGGCGACTAAAAGAGGCTGGAATACCCGCGCTTGCAGTAGACGGCTCTCACGACTCCGCGCCAAACATGATTACAGGAACCATTCTTAATCCGTTGGACAGTGCAGGCTTGATTCGTTATTTGCCCCGTCATGAGAGCGCTTCTTGGCGAAACAAGAACTGCTACGTATATGGCATCCCTAATTTTCGAACAAGAGGAAGAACTGAGGAACAACTACCCATCTTTCTAGAACAGAACAAGCCCGCGCCTGACCCCTCCAGCTTCAACATCTTCGTTTTCCACATGGCTCTCGACATCCCCCGCCTGACCCCCCCGCAAATGGAAGCCGAAGCTTCACCTGAAATGCTTCCCGACGGCTTCAACTATTATGCAGGCGGTCACATTCACAAGCCAGCTAAGATGCCCTTCAAAAACGGTCTTCTCGTCTACAGCGGCTGCACAGAAACGGTCAGCCACGACGATGCTAAGGTCGACAAGGGCTTCTACCACATTAAAGTAAACCAAAAAGGAGTAGCTAAACTCCATCGCGTCAAGCTTGAAACTCCACGTCGATTCATCATCTTGGAACGTGACTACACGGGCTCAACTCCGCAAAAAATAACCAAGATGGCGGTACAAGCAGTAAAAGAGGCCGATGAAGCTGGAGCAGTAATTGTACCTATATTGAAGGGAGCGTTGCCAGTCGAAGCTGGACGCGGAGAGATCGACATCACCAAGATCAGAAATGCGGCGAGAAGGGCGCTCACTGTACACCCACTTGTTCGGTTAAGAGAAACAGAAATCACTGAAGAGCTAATCCGCTCCATATTCGAAGGCGAATTGAAAGACCTCAAAACGAAGGCGTTCGAATACTTTTTCGAAATCTTCCGTGACCGCTACGCTCAGGAAGAAGCTGAAAGAGCGGCAAGACTCGCCGTTGACCTCCTTGAACCGTTAGTGGGAAAAGAAGAAAAAAAGGTGAAGGAAACGTTGGAGGCTTTCACTCATGAGAATCAAAACCGTGCAGCTTGAAAACATTCGATCTCACGTAAAAACGGACGTTCCATTTGCCAGAGGTTTCAACTGTCTTGTCGGCGGCTTGGGACGCGGCAAGTCAACCGTTCTCTACGCCATTGATTTTGCCCTTTTCGGAGACCCACTCGGGAGAAGCTACGACTATATTCTCAGAGAAGGAGCGGACGTAGGCAAGGTCACAATGCACTTTGTTCACAGTGGAAAAAATTACAAGATTTTAAGAGGTCTTCGAAGACATGATAAAGGCATCAGCCAAGACATGGAACAGCTCAAATTCTTTGAAGAGGACAAATTGATCGCAAGCTCAAAGGGAGAAGCTGTCGTTGAACAATTGAAGGCACTAACCGGCCTTGACAAAGACCTTTTTCGCGAGGTTGTATGGGTGCGCCAAGAGCATCTGAAAGAACTGCTGAACATGACCCCGCGACAGCGACAGAAAAAAATGGACCAAATGTTTGGACTTTCCGATTATGAAGTCGCATGGAGCGGTCTAGCTGGATTCCAAAAAGAATATCAAGGTGAAAAGAGAGCCTACGAACGCGATTTCGACGTAGTTGGAATGGAAAAGCTTCAAACCGAGTACAACAAGTCGGTTGAAGAGTTTTCGCTGATTGAAAATGAACTTGAAGACTTGAGAAAGAAGCTTGTTCAAACCGAAACCGCCTTCAAAGAAGCCACTTCACGTCTTCAGAGCCTTGAGAAATTAAGAAAACAAACAGACAAGTTGCGTAGAAGAGAAGCAGAATTACAAGCAAACGTTGCCAACACTGAAGACACATGTGCAAAGTTAGCGAATGAAATCGAAAAGAAGAAAACATTCATCCACGACCTCGAAGGACGCCTAACATCAATAGAAGCGCAACAGAAGTCGCATCGAAAAAAGCTCCAAGAAGTGGGACTAAAACCTGACCAAACAATCAAAGAGCTCAGGAAATATCTTGTGACTCTTGAAGACCAGATGACGAGCATTGGAGGCGAACAGGAAGCTACCAAAAAAGAAACACAAACCTCCAAAAAGCGCATTTCAAGCTTAACAACCGAAAACAAATGCCCACTATGCCTTCAAAACCTCACTGGAGAATACAAGAAAAGCCTTCTCGAACGACTTGATAAAGAAAACGCTGAACGTGAAAACAGACTTATTGAACTTCAGAAGAACTCTGACGAACTGGAAGGACTACGCAGCGTCGTCAACTTCGTTATCTCAAACTTACAACTACTTACCCCTCGAATTGAAGAAACAAAAGAGCGAATCCAAGAGGAACATGAATCCTTAAACAAACTTTCCACAGACTTTGAAGACAAACAACAGAAAGAAAAAACGCTTCGAAGTCAACTTGACGCTGCGCGTGCAGAAATCACCAAATTCGACATCGACGAACTTGAATCTACTCGAAAACTTCGGGACACAACATTTGAGCAATACTCCGCTGTGAAGTCTAAGTTAGAAATAAAGGAAACTCGAAAGAGAGACATCGCGTTGAGAATAGACACCCTCAGAGAACGTTTAGACCATGCACAACAAAAGATTAAACGAATGGAGAATATTGAAAAGCTTCTCCGCGTCATGGACGATATACGAGGCGCCTACAGAAGTATTCAACCTAAATTGCGAAGCGAGTTCGTCACTTACCTAGAACGAATGGTTCAACACGTATTAGATGACCTTAGCGGACCGGAAGGTCCAATTTTAACTGTTAAGATTGATGAAACATACACGCCGATTATTAAGAGCGAGGAGGGGTATGCGCGAGAAGTTTCCAACCTCTCAGGCGGAGAACGAACGCTGCTTGCATTCGCCTATCGCCTCGGCCTCGGCCAACTAATTATGCAGTCAAGAACAGGTCATGGGCTTTATCTACTTCTCTTAGATGAACCGACAGAGAGTTTAGGAAGAGAAGACGGTTCAGTTGACAGGTTAGCTGAAGCCATTTCCCGCCTAAAAGCCATCGAACAAATAATCGCTGTGACCCACAGTGAAGCGTTCGCAGAGAAAGCAGAACACGTCATACGGGTAGAGAAAGAGGCCGGCATAAGCAAAGCTTCTATGGAAAGGTAATCACATAGAGCGAGCTTCATCTCCAAAATTTTCTGTTGGTTACGGTCTCACGCATTCTGCTTTTGCTCGTGCACTAAGCTTTGTCTGGCTTACATCAAAACACTTGTCACAATTGCCGCAGTACCATAAGCGCGCTAGATACCGCAGTCGTCCTCCACATTTTGGACAACGTCGACCGACCACCCTTGAACCCTCCCAAATCACGAGTTGAAACGCATTGACGAATCTATTTCCTTTGACTCTAGATGATCAGTTATTCTTTCTTTTCAGTTTCTTTTTTCTCCTCAGAGCTTTTTGGAGCAACTGGCAATGGTGGCGGCGTGGAAACCATTGTCCAACCGATCCATACTACAATGAAGAGAAACACGTATACGATGATTGCGACTGGAACGATTACCGCCCAATCGCTAAGCGGTCTTCCCAAAAAAACCAAATCTTGGGGCGCTAGGAAAAGCCAACAAAAATATCCAGTCATAGCGAGCACGCCTAGAATACACATAAGCGCACCTAAAGTCTTATCGCGCACGAGTGTTCGTCCTCCTTGAACTAAAAGCTTAAAGCACACATCACTTAAAACTTTCGAGATATTTAGATGATAAAAGATGAAGCAAGAAAAAATAATCGAGTCCATAGCGTCTGCGATAAACCACCTTGAGGGTTCAATGAAGGCCCTCGCGAAAAAAGATGAAAAAAACTTGGTAAATCTCGTTTGGCGAGCAGGTGCCGATTTAGAATACGCCCTTTTTCTTTTTTCCCTCATGCATCAAAACGAATCTGAAAGTTCTTCATGGAAGGTTGGCCCGTATCCAAAGCAAGTTGAGGTAAGTTCTACTTTTTATTCTGTTCAAGAGTTGCTTCGAGAGGCAAAAGACAATATGGAAGCAGGTGAACTGCTTGACGCTCATAAGAAAACGTGGACGGCACGCGGATATCTCTTGAGGGTTCATGACGCATTTGAAAAGAAGCAAAAAGAACAGCAAAGAGTTAAATGATTTCCATTCTGCCTGCTGAACAATAATAAAGCCTATTCTTCTCTAGCTCTCTTCCTTTCTTTGATGGTGAAAACGTTTTCTTTGCTTGAGATCACGCGGAAGTCTTCTTTCAGCTCTACTTGATGCAGGAATTTTCTGATAAGCACCCGCAAATATGCCTTGGAAGGAGCATTCTCTTCGTTTATGGTAATCTTGCCGCCTACAACTTTCACTTCTGCATCTATTCTTTTTTCCAGAAAACTTAGCAAGTCCTTTACCGTTTCACCGTCGGCCTTATCGCGAAGCTCGCGCACTTCAATTGTAAGTTTCGGCGTATGCTTGCACCTCCTATGCTGTTATCGACGAACGACAATTATTCTAACCTGGTCGCAAGCGTCTTCACACCAGTCAGCTATCATCTCGATACTTTCAAAAAGTTGGCTCATTAAAACAGTGACCCCTGCACTCGTAGTTGTATCTTTAGCCAACAGCAATCTAGCGTCTTCGTAGAGATCGTCTACTTTCTCCTCTTGTCTTTCAACCTGATCTGCCGCCTCAAGTGCTTCTTCAGGTTTATCTGCTAGTCGGTTGATGCATTTTCGAAGCGCAGACGTGCATTCTCTGGCTCCTTTAACCATCTCAACGCATGCTTTCTTCAAGTTTTCTGGCACTTTCTCCATTGAAACGACGTTGAGTATGCGAGTGGATTCGCGACTCCAATCTGCCACCATGTCCACTCTTTTCACGAGGTGCATGAGATCTTCCCTATCTGTTGGTGATAGTTCTCCACGGGCCAATTCGTCCATTATCCCTCTTCTCAGCTTGTCTGCTTCCTTTTCAGCCTTTGCCACTCGATTTATGCATAGTTTCTTTCCTTTTTCATCGTTATTTATTGCTGCCTTTACCGCTCTTTCCAAGTCTTCAGCAATGCTCATGGTCATCGCCAGATGCTGCTGCGTCATTGTTAATACCTTTTCTTCTCTTCTTTTTCCAAACCATTTTAACAGTTCACTCAAGCGTCAGCTCCTCCCTTAACCCTTTGCGTGGATAAGTGAAAATATAACTTTTGTTAGGAGAAAAACTGACAGTAACTCTGTCACCTACGTTGAACCATTCACCTATCAACGTAGGACGGACGATTGCTATCCTATCCTCGTTTTCAAGTAGGACATCATATCGTATGTTTGTTCCTTCAAACCTAAACTTTTCAATGTGACCAAACATCGAATTAACCCTCTTTTTTCGTCCTTCTTCCATCTTAAACGTTTCCGGTCTAACCATCAAAACAACTCTTTCACCCTTGTTTTTCGTCTTGTCGGAAACATGAACGGCCAATCTTCCCCGCAACTCAACAACGGACCCTTTCTTATATACCTCAGTGATGTAGCCTTCAAGGAAGTTTGATTCTCCGATGAAATGAGCTACAAAAATATGTTGAGGCTTCATATACAGTTCTTGAGGAGTTCCAACCTGCAAGACCCTTCCCTTTCTCATCACCGCGATTCTGTCCGAAATAGCCATAGCCTCTCCTTGATCGTGAGTAACGTGTATAGCAGTCAATCCAAGGTCTTTCACAAACTTTCTCAATTCGTACCTTAACTCAAACCTGATCTTAGCGTCCAAGGCGCCCAGTGGCTCATCTAACAATAACAATTTAGCACCTGCGGCCAACGCTCTTGCCAAGGCAACTCTCTGCATCATTCCACCGCTCAGCTCAGACGGTAAAGCATCCAAACGTTCATAGAGCCTAACCATCTCCAACATTTCACGTCCAATTCTTGTCCTTTCTTTGTTGCCCCATGCCTTCACTCTTGGGCCATAGGTTACGTTGTCCCAAACATTCATGTGAGGAAAGAGTGCATAGGTCTGAAAAACGAATCCAATACTCCTGTCTTCAGGCGGAATGGAATTTACAAGCTTATTTTCAATGCGAATTTCGCCTTCGTCTGGTTGAACCAAACCAGCAACAATTCTAAGCAGAGTGGTCTTGCCACATCCGCTTGGACCAATAAGGGAAAAATATTCTTTATCTTGAACACGAAAGCTTACGTCATCCACTGCAACGATTTTACCTTTTTCAAACGTCTTGGTAACGTTCACTAGTTGAACTTCTGGCATCTAACTTAAGCCTCCGCAAGCTCGTGTGCAATCATAGTAGTATGATTCAACTACGCTGGATATTTTAAGCATGCTGATGCCCTCTAGCTACGAGCCTTAAAAGTAATAAAATTATAAAGGATAACACAATCAGAAAGCCACAACCTAGACCAATTTCTGAAGACAACATTCCACTCCCTGGCTTAACCCAACTAACCAATAGAACTGGAACCGTCTGTAGCTCAGTTACCACGGCCAAAGTGGCGCCAGTCTCGCTTATACTTCTCGTAAATACCATGATTGCTCCTGCCAACAGAGAGTATTTTGTTAAAGGCAAAATGATTGTCCTAAACACGGTGAATGGTCGGCTACCAAGAGTTCTGGCGGCTTCTTCGAGATCTATGCTAATTCTTTCAACCGCGGATGCTGCAGACCTCACGAAGTAGGGATAAGTAATCGACATGTGTGCTAGAATCAGTAGCCAAATTTCAGGGAAAAAGGCGAAGTTTTTCCAGAAAAAGCTGAGGGAGATCCCGAGTGCAATAGAGGGGACTATCATGGGAACGTTGACCAGTACGTCTAGAATTGTTGAAGATAAAGTTCCAATTCTTCTTCTTGCGATGAGAATTGCCATTGGCAAACCAAGTATAACATTTAATATGGTGGCGATGGTTCCTACGAAATAGGATAAAACAAGACTTTGCCAGTATCCTTCCCATGCACCTGTGGCGGTTATTGCTTGGTTTATTGTGCCGTCTGAGATGGCTTGTATCGCTGGGAGAGCCACGAAAAGCGATGGAATGAGAATAAGAATAAGAAATATCAAAAGCGTGATGCTATTTCTCAACGTTACTACACTATGGCCACTCAGTTTTCTCTCAATCGCAGGTCGAACCCTCCTAATAGGTATTCTTAGTCTTGTGCCCAGCAACTTAATAATTAAGAAAATCAGGCAAGAAACTACTATTAAGATGAAGCTGACGAAAACTAAGGCGCCTTCAAAGCCAGGTTCTTGGGCAGTTCTAAGGTTATTAATTAAAATAGGCCCGTTCTCAAAACCTACCCATTTTCCATTTTCCAATACACCTGCAACCATCATGGTTGCTCCAGTTTCAGAAATCGACCTTGCAAACGCTAATATGAAGGACGCTATTAATGACTGTTTTAGAATGGGGAGTGTAACAGTTCTGTCTGCAGTTAATGGTGCGGCACCCAGAGTCCTTGCCGCTTCCTCATAAGTTCGCTCATAATCAAGAAGCCCTCCTACCATCACCCTAACTACAACGGGAAAAGAAAACGTGAAATGAAGCAAAATGATTAGCAACCAACCAGGTGACACAAGACTACCTTCAAACAGTGAAGAAACACCCTCTGGCCCACTCCAGAACAACAGCAACGAATAGCCAAGAGTCACCGTAGGTACGACAAAAGGAATGTCCGTGAATGTATCGAGAACATTTAGCCATCTGGATCTACCTCTCGTGATAAACCAAGCCATCGGCAAACCAGCAGCCAAGTCTATTAGTGAAACAAAGATAGCTATCGCAAAGGACGAGGAAATTGCCGTCGTCGCTCTAGACATCAAATCAGGATTTTCAAAAATTTGTCCCATCGTATTCCATTTGAGAAGTATACCAAGAATGGGCGGAATTAAGATCAACCCGAAAAAGGAAACCACGGCGCACGAGTAAACCATGTATCGGATAATAGGTTTGGAAGAAAGAGAATCAAGAAATTTTGTGAAAGCAGAATCGCCTAAATCAATTTTTCTGCCTGATTTCCTTTCCCCAACTTTCAATCAAACAGTCCTCCGCCGTCACGAAATCCTTGGTTTCAACAGATATCGTCGAATATTCTCTAGTAGTGTTTCAACGCCATTTTATATCTTTGTTAAATTTGAACATTGACTGAAACGTAATCGAGCTAAGCTCTTCTATCCACGATCTCCCTAGTGCCAGGTCCCGTTCCAACAAGCGTCACCGGCACTTTGATTTCCTTTTCAACGTTCTCGATGAATTTTTTTGCTTTTTGTGAAAGCTCTTCATAGGATTTAACTCCTTTGCAGTCTGGAAACAGTATATCAATTTTCGTTATGGCAGCTTTTGTTGCTCCATTTAACATCACCGCCCTCTTTGCAAGTTCATAATCGAATGGCGCTGCTCTTCGCCGTCTACCAGTTACCGTGGCAACCTCAGCCCATCCTCTCTTCCCTGCTTCCTCCCATGACAGTTCGCCTTGAAGCGGACCTGCTCCAACCCTAGTTGTGTACGCTTTGAGTACAAGAATAACATCGTCAATCTTCGTTGGTCCGACGCCAACATCTGAACACGCAGCTGAGGCCGTTACGTCCTTGGAGGTGCAGTAAGGGTAGGTTCCATGAAAAAGGGAAAGATACGTTCCCTGGGTTCCTTCAATTAGAACATTCTTTCCTTCGTCAATTGCACTGTTTACTTCTGCAGGAACATCTGTCAAAAATCTCTCAAGCTCCGGCAAGTCACGAGTTAATTTAACGATTCTTAACGCTCTCTCCGCGTTGCATGGGCCTGATCCCGAACCTGTTGTCTTTATTTTTTTCGCAAGTTCCCCTTTTTTGTCGGCTTCAATGTGCCTTGGTTCGATGACTGCGCATTGCCCGTCAACGCCGACTCTGTCCTCGGACTTGGTTAGTTGTATCTCGTTTAGAAGAATTTCTGGGTTTACTAGAACACCTGGGCCTATTAATAATCGGCATTTATTGTAGACGAAGGCGCTTGGAAGCATTCTTAACTTGTACTCTTTTCCTTCATAGACCACTGTATGACCTGCGTTGGGACCAACGCCTGCTCTGGCAGTTACTGTTATTTTATCCTTCAACGAAAGATATGAAATGACCTTTCCTTTACCCGTGTCCCCGAAGAAACCGCAAACTACAACTGTACAAGACATGATTTACCTCTCCAAACATTATGAGCACTTTTGTTTAAATTAACTCCAAATAAATAACTTTTTTTGCCTGTATTACGTTTAAAACAAGAATCGGTCGCTAGTCAAGCATCACGACTCTTAGCTCCACAGATTCTCGTACCAGTCATCCGAACCGAATTGGTTATGGCTCTAACTAGACTTTTACCATAAACTTGTAACAATAAAACTTCCATACTTCCGCATCTCTTCATCGAAAAACAACTTTCGAACAACACCGTTTAGTATCAAAACGAAATCTTATTGGGGTGCGCACGTAAGTCCCTCCTTTCTCTTTCAGCATATACGCGTTTTGAATGTGCGTCTAAAATGCGCACCCCAACTTCACTAAGGGTTTGCGACCCCTTATAAAATTGTAGTCAAGCTATAACTAAACCATTGCATACGCAGTCGACAATACCATAAGAAAAATTTCAAAATCCATAAGAAAAGCTTTAGTTAGAAAACAGTTTTCTGCGCTCAAACAGAACAAACTTTTCTCATCTGATCGCTGCGAGTTATGACGGATGTGTTGGTGAAGGATGCGTGCTTCTCAAAAGCGACGACATATGACTTGGAAAAAATAATATTGCTTAACAACCATAACACTCGATGAAGCTGGAAAACGCCATGAAACTGGTTAAAACACAGATAATGCAGTTAGACGAAATTCTTGGAGGTGGTCTCCCCGACAAGAGCGTCATCTTAATGCTGGGAGAGCCAGGCTCTGGAAACGACACTCTCGCTCAGCAAATCATGTACCACCATGCACTCAAGGAAGGAAGGGTCGCATACTTCACAACCTTTAGGTCACCCGACGCCCTAACAGAAGATTTTGAAACATTCGGTTGGACGGTCTCACCCTTAAAAAAAGCTGTCCACTGGACCTTTATCGATGTTCACGCCTCAAAAGCTCTCCAAATTCTTCAAAAAGAAATACCTATGAGACTGAAAGAGGGATGTTGGACTATTATTGACTCGTTGTCTTACCTCCTTTTAACCCAAGAGTACAAGTCGGTCCTCAATACGATCGAGTTGCTGTTAGACAACACACGAAAACATGGTGGGATTCACTTCTTACTTCTCACGCGAGGAATGCATGATCCCCAAACAGAAATCACCATGCAACACCTAGCTGATGGAGTGATCGAATTAACCGCACACAAGGTTGCAGGTGGGATCAACAGACGAATACGAATAAAGAAAATGAGAAAAGCGGTTTATGCACCGAGGCTGATTCCTTTCAGCATAACCAAAAACGGAATAATCATTGAAACAGCTGTTCGAATACCATAACCCTGAGGAAAAAATCTTGAACCTGTTTGAGGTGATTAGAGAAAGAAGGAGCATCAGAACCTATACAAAAGAGGAAGTTTCAGAAGAGAATATTGAGAAACTGATAGATGCTGCAAGGTTGGCTCCGTCAGCTGGAAACATTCAACCTTGGGAATTCGTCATCGTGAAAAATGCTAAGATAAAGCGAAAGCTGTCAGTAGCTGCACTAGACCAAAGGTTCATCGAAGAGGCGCCAGTAGTTATCGTCATCTGTGCCAATGAGGAACGATCCAGCTGGAGATATGGCCAACGGGGAAGAGCTCTTTATTGTCTACAAGACACGGCGGCGGCCGCACAAAACATTCTCCTCGCGGCCCATGCCTTAGGGATTGGAACTTGCTGGATCGGTGCATTCCACGAGGAGGGAGTAAGAAAGGCGCTGAACACGCCTACTGGTGTGAGACCTGTCGTAATTATTCCGGTTGGACATCCGACTGAGAAACCGGAAGCTCCACCAAAACGGTCTATAAGGGAAATAGTTCATTATGAATCATTCTAGGAGAAGAAACTTATGAAGAAGCGAAGATTTTACCTAGGCGAACTGACTTGGCCGGATGTCAAAGACTTCTTGTCAAGTCATGATGTTGTGGTGATTCCTGTTGGAAGCTGCGAGCAACACGGTCCGCACCTGCCCTTAGACACAGACGCCTACGATGCCTTTTGGCTGTCTCTAAGAGCAGCGGAGAAGTCAGGTTGCGCCTTGGTAGCACCACCAATTTATTACGGAATTTCATTTCATCACATGGACTTTCCGGGAACAGCGACGTTATATCCTCACACTCTGGAACAACTGGCGTACGAAGTTGCAGTTAGCTTCATCAAGCACGGGTTTAAGAAAGTCGTTTTTGAAAATGGACACGGTGGCAACATACCAGCATTAAAAGCAACAGTTCAACGTATAAAAGCGGATACAGGCGCGTTCGTGATTGTTGACACGGTAAGCTTGATCCCAGATTTCATTGAGAAATTTATTGAAACATCGTATGATGCACACGCTGGCGAATTCGAGACTTCAACAACTCTTGCTAACCGTGAAGAACTCGTAGTAACTGAAAGAATTAAAAAACCGACGATTACGCTTCCAAAGTCAAAGTACACGAAAATTGGATTGAAAGAGAAAGGCCCACAGGTTTACTGGGGATTTCGAACAAAAGAAATCAGCGAGACAGGAGTCATAGGCGATCCAACAAAGGCTTCGAAAGAAAAGGGAGAGAAAGCTTGGAAACTCGCTGTTGAACGACTTGCAGAACTGTTAACTGAACTAGACAAAATGGAAATCAAGCTTTGAGGATGATTGATGTTCAGTTGACTGCGAAACCGCGAAGGTTCAGCAAGGTGGCTGTAGCTTTAGGTGGGTTCCTTATAATGGTGGGGATGCTTCTGATAGGTGTTGCATTACTTTTCAACATGGCTGGTGTTACAGTAGAGTCTGAATATCAAATGCTATTTATGTGGATATTGTTGACGGTCAGCATTTGTGACATAGCAGCAGGAGTTATCCTTCTCTTCAGGTGATTTTGTCATGAAAATTAGAAAATTTGTTGTTACATTCTTTGGCGTAACACAAGAGGTAATAGGCGCTTTAGCCATCGTTTTCGCCTACGTCCTTTACTACAACATTTTGCATATTCGCGCCAACTTAGAAATACTCCCAGAACATGTTTCTGTTTACCTTCTTCTCCTTTTCGTTTTTGGTTTTATCTCCATTTTCAATGGCTTCTTTCTCATACGCGAACTACTAGAGTTGGAAGGAGAAAATGGTTCATGAATAAATCCAAGGCGCCGAGGGAACTAGGACTCTTCCAAGCGGTGATTATTGGGTTAGGCGGTGCTATAGGAATTGAAATCTTCGTACTCCTTAATTACGCAACTTATCTTGCTGGATCGACTATAGTCCTCGTGCTTTTCGTATGTGGAATAATCAACCTGTTGACTATGCTCAGTTTTTGTGAACTTGGAGCAGCCGTTCCTGAAGTTGGTGGAGAATATTCCTACGCGAAGGCAGCATTTGGCGGTTTCTTAGCATTCCTAACAGGCTGGCTCAGATGGATAAGCAACGTGTTCGGCGCAGCATTGGCCGCCTTAGGCTTCGCGTACCACTTTCTATATTTTGTTCCAACCGCCATTATTCCAGTTGACAGGTCCCTGCTAGTAGCCTTAGTGGCTGTTGCAATAATTCTTGTTCTCACAGTGTTGAGTATTCGAGGAACAAGGCAAATGGGAGCTTTGATAGTTATAGCGTTCATAGCTGTATTCCTTGTCTTCATTGCAGTCGGAATCTTGCATGGCTTAGAGCTGAAGTTGTTCTATCCAATCACTCTAGGGGAGTCATCGAATTTTGTCGCAGCGGTCACCTACACTTTTCTTATGTTTTTAGGGATGAGGGCGATAGCAGCGGGAGGTGCTGTGGTAAAGAAGCCTGGAAAAAACATTCCTAGGGCTATAATTCTCTCTGCTGTCGTGCTGATGGTGCTTTACTGCGGCATTGCATACGTGACTATCAGCGTTGTTTCATTAGAAGAAATTGCTGCGCCAACGGCTTTGCCTTTGTCCTTAGCAGCGGAGAAGATTCTTGGAGAGGGTGGAGTAATAATACTGACGATTGCTGGAATAGTTGCGGCGTTATCTTCTTTAAGCACAGCCATTATGGTTCAATCAAGCATTACTAGAGGATTGAGTAGAGATGGATATTTACCCAAATTTCTGTTATCCACTCACAGACGTTTCAAAACCCCTCACATAGTGATAATTTTCGGTTCAATTTTTTACATTTTATTTGCTGCAACCGGAGTCGTAGAATTCGTAGGTTCTGTTGCGGTATTCGCTTCTCTTTTAGGGTTTGCATTAGTCAATCTTTCTCTTATGAAACTTAGAGTGAAAAAGCCGTATCTGCAGCGACCATTCAAGGTTCCATTATATCCATACACTCCTATCGCTGGAATCCTAGTATCACTCATCCTTCTCATATTTATCGAGCCAAGAGCATTTTCGTTAGGCATCGGACTCGTAGCTTTAGGCCTGCTTGCATACTACGTTAAAATGGTAGGATACCACCGCATTCGCATCGCATTCGGAGGAATGAGCCTAGGGATAGGAGGCTTTACAACATTTTTGGCATATCTGGCAGGAACAGGATTTACGTTGCCATTAGCCTTCTCACCACAATTAGCAACCATTCTCTTTTATTTCTTAATCTTTGTCAGCATAATTTCCATTTTAGCTGGTATCTTCAATATTGCATCCAAAGGTTAAGGCAAATCCAAACACGTGAAGGATTCTTTTGATAAAAGCAAACTTTAACTGTAATTCAGATAATCATATTTTGACCTAAATGCCAAAGAAGAAAAAAAGAAAGGAGATTTTAGTAGATACCTCTCTTCTGAAACGCGGAGAAGAGGAACTTCTTAAAGACACCACAGGACTGGAAAGCTACGATGTTTTCAAAATTTCCGCAAAATTTGGACGACTCTTAGGTCGCTTAGTAGCCACTGTGGGTATTCTATTTCTCATCCTCTCATTATACACTCTTTCTACAGGTACACAATTCTTGTTTCTCGGCTCTGAAGTCCTCTTTTTCATTTTTCTAGGTTTTCTTGGTGCAATAAACATCCTTGGCGGGCTGTTACTCTTAGCAAAAGAATAAGCTATAATCTCTTCCAAACACCTCAACATTCAACTTTAATATCTCTCCGCACTCTTATTAACGCGGGATAACGTTTGCGATACTCACTCATTGCAGACGGCTACGGAAAAATTGAAGCCACAACTAAAAGGCTGGAAATGACAGACCTCCTAGTCACGCTCCTCAAACAAACTCCTAAAGACCTAATCGACAAAGTTGTCTACTTGACACAAGGGAAGCTCTATCCCGACTTTGTTGGAATTGAGATAGGGATCGCAGAAAAGTTAGCTATACGTGCAGTTGCCAAAGCAGCGGGTTATAGTGAAAAAGAAATTGAAGAAAATGTGAAAAAAACAGGAGATCTGGGTGAGACCACCGAGAAATTTCTGGAAAAGAAAACGCAAAGAACGTTTTTTCAAGAACCACTGACCGTTCACACAGTATATGCAAACCTAGATAAGATGGCAAAAACTGAAGGCCCCGGGTCTATTGAATTAAAGATAAGCCTTTTGACCGGTCTGTTGGCAAATGCTACTCCCAAAGAGGGAAAGTATGTCATTCGCACAGTCACAGGCAGCCTGAGATTGGGAATTGCCGACATGACGGTTCTTGATGCATTGGCTGTTGCGTTTGGCGGAGGAAAAGATGCTCGGAAATATTTGGAGCGGGCGTACAACATTTCGTCTGATTTGGGTAGAGTAGCGAAAACAGTTGTAGAGCAAGGAATGGAAACTGTTAAAAAGTTTGAAGTTTCGCTCGGAGAACCTATTAGACCTATGCAGGCTGAACGACTAAGTGCACCCATTGAAATCCTTGAAAAGCTTGGAGGAAAATGCATAGCTGAATTCAAATATGACGGAGAGAGAATACAGGCCCACAAAAAAGGAGATCAAGTCACTCTCTTTTCTCGACGACTAGAAAACATCACAGATCAATACCCTGACAGCTGTGAATTGCTTAGAAATCACGTTCAGGCAGAAAATGCAATCGTTGAGGCAGAATGCGTTGCAGTTGATTCTGACACTGGTGAAATGAGACCCTTTCAAGAATTAATGCATCGAAGACGTAAACACGGCATCAAAGAAGCCATGGAAGAGTACCCAATTTCCCTTTTCATGTTCGACGCTTTGTATATTGACGGAAAAGACTTGACAATAGAACCATACTCAATTCGACGCCGAAATCTTGAAAAAATAATTGAACAAAGCGATCACATCAAGGTAGCAGACTACATATTCACAGATGATCTAGACGAACTGGAGCGGTTCTTCGAAAAAGCAGTGGAGAGCGGATGCGAAGGACTGATTTGCAAATCAGTAACCAAAGACGCAGTGTATCAGGCAGGAGCAAGAGGCTGGCTCTGGATAAAATATAAACGAGACTATAAAAGCGAAATGACTGACACCGTCGACCTAGTAGTAGTAGGAGCATTTCATGGGAAGGGCAAAAGAGCAGGGACATATGGTGCTCTACTTCTCACCGCATACAATCCCAAAATAGATATGTTTGAAACAGTCACCAAATGTGGAACCGGATTCACCGACGAAGACCTAAAAAAACTCCCAAAAATGATGAAAAAACATCAGATACCACATCGGCACCCAAGAGTTAATTCAACGCTTAAGGCAGACATATGGTTTGAACCAAAAGTCGTCATCGAAACCCTAGGCGCCGAAATAACACTCAGCCCAATTCATGTATGCGCTATGAACGCTATTAGAAAAGGAAGCGGACTGGCCATAAGGTTCCCACGGTTCACAGGAAATTACCGGCTAGACAAGTCAGCTGAAGACGCAACATCCGTTGAAGAAATCATTGAAATGTATAAAAGTCGACTGAAAAAAGTGGCTGGTTAACCCAATGATCAGTTGCTCACTAACCCAAACTGCGCTAAAGGTCAAGCATCCAACAACAAAAATAAATGGGTTAATTATCCTAATTCAATATGAGGGATGAAAGTGAAGAACCAATGGCTTGAAAAGAATGTGGATTTGAATACGCTTGCTGAACGCATAAGACCATTTTTTCATGAAATAGATTTTGAAACTATGGTTGAAAAGATGCAAGAAGGATATATGATTCAGGCAATTAGCAAAATTCCGAATTTGAAGTTAAAAATTGACGTAAAAATTCTAGGTCAACCAGACGATTTTACGGTGGAGTTTTCGGCTGGAAGTAGAGGAGGATATTTTTCATCTTCAATGATAGCAGGATATTTAACAACGATGTTCGGAGGAGGATACCTCGTATCTAGGGAAGCCAAGAAGCGAGAAGCCTTAGACATGCTTGAAAACGACTTCTGGAAACACACGCAGATGCAAGTGGCAGACCTAGTGGATTCAGTGACACATACAAAGAGACAGAGCAAAACTTCTACTTCCTAATGGCACCCCTATTTTTCGAGCTCTCTTAGCAATGAGCTGTGGTTCGGTGAAAAGGGCGTTCTACGGCTTCGTAATCGTAAATGTTGTTGATATCTCAGGGCAGTATGGCGTTCCATAGAGTTGAGGCAAGTCGGTGTAAGCGTTAGCATATACGGTTCCTATGCCAACATATGCCCATTTTGGAATCTGCAGGCCTATGATGAATATTTCGGTTGTACCGGGTGAAATGAGCCAGTCGTGCAACACGACATGCCCGATGGGTACGTCGCATTCGTCGTAAACTGCGAGGGTGAATGTGGTGATTTTCGAGGTGAAGGCTATGTTCTTTACGGTTATGTTGAAGTTTATGTGCTCGCCTTTTGTGAAGCTGCTCTTAGGGCTACCGTATGTATCGGCTGTCCTTACTTGGGTTATTTCTATGAGCCAACCGAACTTGAATGTACAAGTGTCATTAACTTTTGTCTCGCCAATTTCAACCGAACCGTAAATGGTCCATTCACCGAAGAGAGATTCCGCGTCTTTGGCTTCCCAAGGTATTCTGAAGCTGGATGTGGCGATGCCTTCCGCATTGCTGGTGGCCGTTCGGAAGATGACAGGTTCGTGGCTGGGGTTTTTCACCTCGAAGACCACAAGTTTGTTTTGTATTGGTTCGCAATCATATGACACGTAAGCATAGATGATGACCTCCTCTTGAGGACCGAAGGCATCACTTGGCATGTTTGGGCCCTTCCCACCGTAAGGGTCGAGTTTCTGGGTGTAGATGTCAATCGCAGGGCCCATACATGGTGGCTGTGGGGGAAGAGGAACAAAATCATACCAACCATTAACTACTGTGTGAGGAATTAGTTGATCTGCTGGATCATTAAGCTCTGTATCGTACAGGTCTAAATTGCATACTACGGTCTCTGGGTAAACGGTTGCGTATGTGACTTTGAATTTGATAGTTGCTAGTATTCCGTTGCCGTCAGCTGGAGGTGTAGAAGCTAAGAGTGCAATGTTTATCAATACGTAGCTTTCTGGGTCGTGTATTTCCATTGTGGTGGATGTGCTTCCAAAGCTCTTGAGGAAGGGTCCTTCTGTGATGTTGATGGCATCTAAGAGTGTTGTGTTATAGCCTAGCTTGAACTCAAAGGAGGAGAGATGGGTGGCGTTGACGATAACTACATCAATGAGAAACTCTTCGCCTAAATAGTGTGCTTTGTAATCTGAAGAATGCAACTCGGGCGAATAAACGGTTATGGTTTTGGATGTGTTGTCTAAAAGCCCTTCACTGTCAGTTACTACTAGGGTCACCGTGTAGTTTCCTTCAGCCGCATAAGCATAAGTTATAACAGGATCGGTTACGACAGTGAATTTGCCATCACCAAAAAACCAAGTATAATTGGAGATGACACCTCCGTTTGGGGTTGAAGCTGAAGCGTTGAAGGTCACGGTCTCATTGATATATGGATAAAGTGGTGAATAAGTGAACGCCGCTTTGGGGCATCCTCTGACAATTACTGAAGCGATATCAGATTCAACGCTTATATTCACATCATCTGTCACGCTCAGATGGACCAGGTAATAGCCCATGGTAGTTGGAGTAAATGTCCAGCTGCTATGTATTGCGTCAGGAACTGCTGTTCCATTTAGACACCACTTATAAGTGTAGGGCGAAATACCACCGGAGACGATTGTCGTAAATAGTTGAGATTCGCCAACGTCCATAGCTAC
>DAOVDC010000034.1 GCA_030669695.1 Candidatus Bathyarchaeota archaeon | reverse complement strand
ACACCATATTTTTCATGGATGAAACCGATAAAGTCGTAGCCACTTTTAGGCGCGCCATTTTCTAACTTTGACAAGATTATGAGGTCAAGAAAGTCTTTCGCAACTCTTTTGCGTAACTGCTCTTCGACTTTTGATTCCAGATGCATTAAGATCTAACTCCAAATCGCATGCCATTTGATATGGATGGATTTCTATCGATTCCGACTTCAGATTACGCCTCCATAGCGAATTTTAATATTGCGTCTTCATAGGCTTTAAGTCTTTTTATGTCATATTAAGGCTTTCTACGTCAAAAAACAAACAAGGAGGTGATGTAGCTTGAATTTGAAAGTTTTGTTCGTTGTATTCCTATGCCTTTTCAGCGTTTCCATAATCTGCAATGCGGCAATGGTTATGCTGAATGAACCCGAGGAATGGAGTTGGAAAGAGTTCACACACGCAGTACATATTGGTTACCTTAGAAACAACAGAATTGAACTAGCGGGAGATCCCAAGGGCGGCGGCAATTGGCCCAAATAAAAACTTAAACATAACTATATAGCAATACTCGACTAATTGAGTACTAAAAGCATGTGGATCAAGAGGAAACTCTAGAAATGCGGAAACAACTTGACTCCATTGACATAAAAATCCTAGAAGCACTTGGAGTTTGCGGTCCAAGAAGCGTATCAACGCTTGCTAGGAGAATCAACATGCCAGTGCCAACGGTACGCGATAGAATAAAAAATCTAAAATCCCATTTTTCTTTATATCTGCAAGTGAGCATTTATCACACTTTTATTGGCCTTAAGAAAGCTTTCGTTTTCGCTAGGGCAACCCCGGGGTATGAAAGATTGCTGTGGGAATCCATGAAAGCAAACGGGTATTGGCTATACTTAACTGCACGTTACGACACAGCTGAAAGTTTCTACGGAATCTATGGGATTCCAATAGATCATACTGAGGAGTTCGAGCATTTTGTTAAGCAAATAGAGAAATTGAGGATAGCGCAGAGCATCAATCTGTACTGGTCCACCTGTATACACACGTTAAACCTAACCGACAATTGGTATGACCATGAATCGGAACGCTGGATTTTCGAGTGGAACAAATGGATTGAAACCATTGAAAGCCAAGGAACCTCGCTCCCCTATACACTTGTAGAACCACCGAGTTACCCGCAGAAAGCTGACAGAATTGACATCATAATATTAAAAGAGTTAGAGAAGAACGCAGAATGCAAACTATGTGATATAGCGAAACTACTAGAGGTATCCCCACAAACTGTGGAATACCACTTCAAAAACCATGTGATTGCGAAAGGCCTTATCGAAGGTTATACGGTTTTCTTGCCACACTTTGAAGCCATATCCGATAGTTACTGCTTTAGATTTAACTTCCCCGATGAAAAAAACATGGCTAAACTTGCCCTTTCACTTGAACACAAACCTTTTGTACGTAGCATAAGTAAAATATTTGGAAAAAACGCTTTATTTGTTCATATATACCTCCCTAGAAAAGAATTTAGAGGCTTCACAGACAATCTATCAAAATTAATCAGAAATGGCCAATTGAAAAGCTATGATTACGTAATTGAGGACCCCTCAAGAAGGGATCTGCAAACTATTTCATACGAATTTTTCAAAGATAAGTCGTGGATCTACGACCATAAAGAACACATGAAAAGACTTCATGAGTTGGCAATTTAGATGTCTGAGGGCGCAGAGGAATTTAGGGCTTTCGAGCTTGCATAGTCCCAGCAACAACCCTTCCACACTTCTCACATTTTATAGGTTCAAAAACGTCGAATACTTCAAAGACTGGAATAAGGTTGAGATGCAGGTGTGAATGCATGCATGCAAAACCTTCTTGCTAAAACGTCCCGTAGGAATCAAAATGTGTTTGACTTCGAAAGGGCATTGGTAAATCAGGTCTTGCGTGCTTGTTTTGAAATGCTATAACTAGGCATACGCTTCACTCTCTGTGATTTTTATTCCCCGCTTCCTCAACTCCTTCAAGAACGTAGAGAAGAACTCTTCGCTCATACCTATTCTTTCAGGAGGAACAACGCCTTTTTCTCTTATGACTTTTCTTAAAACTAACTGCGCAATAATTGACGCTGTATAAGCAGTGGTTCTTGCCATGGCGGTTATTCCTTTTCTTTCATCATATTGATCTAAAAGATGATAAGTGTAGCTGACGCGCCTGTCACTTCTGACTCCTGAAACCTCAACTTTCATTGCCACGATATCTTTTACTCTTGGCATCAGGAGTTTCTGCCCAAAAAGTCTCGCGCTTAGCCTTTTCGGTGAAAGACGCACACCATTAACATCAATTGGTTCTTCATCGAAAAACCCTAAAGCTTTAAGCAATTCTATTTTCTTTGCGTGGCCTGGATATCGAAGCGTTTTCTCCCACATATCAGTCACATCTTTTACTGTGTGTAGTAAGGTTTTAAGTCCGTCTGTGTAGAAGGCTTCAAGTCTCCCAACACCTGGAAACTCAACTTCTTCTAACCCGCTTAAAGCTTCAACATCAATTACCTTAGAATCTTTGATTATTCTCGCTTTTCTTGTATACTCGTCAATAACGCTCTCAGCAGAAAATGTGATAGTGTAGTCCAAAGGAGGCACAGGTGTCGCAGGTAGACCACCAACCATTATGTGCACTGTTTGAGTTTTGTCAAGTTTTCTTATGGCGTGTCCAACAAGAATGTTGCTAATGCCGGGCGCTAAACCACAACTTGGGATTATAGTCGCATTTGCTCTTGCAGCCTTGGCGTTCAATGTTAAAGGGTTCTCGGGCATATATGAAACGTCCACTAAATCTTTTCCCGTGTCAACACATGCTTTTACTAAGCGATAGCCAAGGTCTCCTGGCAAAAACCCCATCACCAGATCGAAAGTTTCTAAAGTGTGCACTAATTCACTGTAGTTTGACGCGTTTAATTGAATCCCTGCAACATTGTCTTTGCCAATTCTCTTGGCAACCTTCTTGGCTCTCACCATGTTTTTATCTGCCACGAAAACTTCAACTGAACTCATGCTTTCAGCAAAATCTTGTGTAGCAACGGAACCTATATTTCCGCAACCTAAGATAAGCGCTTTCATAAACTAGGAAAAGGCGTCAATGTCAATAAAGCTTTCTGAATGTTAACTTGCATGCATGGAAGATGTTAGAGGTTTTCGATCTGCACTGGCTCAACTGGATCGGCTAGCTTGAAGCCGAAGATCTTTGAGTAGAAGTAGAGTTCAGCTTCAAGTGAACGTTTAATATTTTTGGCTTGTCTAAAACCGTGTTGTTCACCGTCAAACGGGAGATAAGCTACCGGTAATCCCCTCTCACGTAAGGCGTCAACCATTAGCTGAGCCTGGCTGGGAGGAACGACCTTGTCCTCAAGTCCTTGGAACAGGATCATTGGACATGAGATTCGATCGACGAAGTGAATCGGCGAACGTTCCCTGTAGAGGTCACGCCGCTCAGGATAGGGACCTATCAACCGATCCAGATAACGTGACTCGAATTTATGAGTATCTTTCACAAATGTTTCTAGATCGCTGAGCCCGAAATAGCTTGCGCCTGCCTTAAAGATGTTACGGAACGTAAGTGCGCAAAGAGTTGTATATCCACCTGCGCTGCCCCCACGAATAGCAAGTCGATTACCATCAACCTCTCCAATCTCGACTAAGCAGTGGGCCCCGTTCACACAATCGTCGAGGTCAACAACGCCCCACTGACCGTTGAGTCGCTGCCGATATGCACGCCCATATCCACTGCTACCCCCATAATTCACGTCAAGCACCGCGATGCCGCGGCTAGTCCAATATTGAATACCCCAAGAAAGCACGGTAGAAGTGGCAGCGGTCGGTCCACCGTGACTAATGACTAGCAACGGCGGTCGCTCTCCGGACGGACCAACATAGTCACGGTTTCGTGGAGCATAGAAGAAGGCATGCGCCGTAAGCCCCTTCTCAGTTGGAAACTTAATTGCGCTTGGGACAGACAGATATTCAGAATCAACCTGTACATTGCTGGCTCGCCGTAGAATCTCAGTCTGAAGTGTTGCCGGATTAAGCTTGACAATTGACCATGGCTCGTTTGGTGCTCCAGCTATGAAAACTGCTAACCCTAGCGATGCATGTAAGCTCCGAATATCCGTGTAGGGATTCTGTATTTTCTCTGTTTTGCCTGAGATAGTGTCTAAACTTGCCAGATGCCAGACTCCCCCTTTTGTGTATGTGCATATGATGTTGTTTGCAGACTCGAAGGCGTAGGTAGATATTCCAAAGACCCATTGTGGGTAACTAAAATCGGCTTGCATCTTCCACAAACACTCAGCTTGTCCATCAAGCCGGCGATAGAGATTCCACCAACCAGAGCGGTCTGAAATGAAGTGTAAAACTCCCGCTGCAGACCATTCTGGCTGAAGGATGGATTCGTCCTTGCCACCGGCAACTCGTTCGGCATTCTTCAGTGTACCGTCAGCCCTTAACTCACTGATCCAGAGTTCTGTTCCATCCCAAGGCATGTTAGGATGGTTCCACGTAAGCCAAGCAAACCGCGAGCCATCAGGGCTAAGGCGAGGAGACGAGTAGAAATCATTCCCGGAAACTAGAACCCGGCTGTCATTGCTGTCCTTGAGATTAATGCTCACTAAAGCGTTTTCAGCTTGGCGAGTCGAAACTCTGTGATCTTCGCGCACACAGATTAAACGACTTCTGTGGTGATCAATTATGATGTCAGCATAACGAAGATCAGCCTTAGGAGTTATAGGGTGTGGTGTAACTCCAGGGTCCAGTTGATAAATTCGCTGGTCTTCAAAATTAGAGAAGTAGATCGTGCCATTGCTAACATTGTACATACCACCCCCATACTCATGCACGCGTGTTCGAGCGTTTAATGGGGGTGGCGTCATGTCCGAGATATTTCCTTCTAGCGTCCGTCGAACTATGACATACCGTCCTCCCTCACTCGGGCGCACCTCAATCCAGTAGATGTCCTCCCCATCAAGAACCATATAACCAAGCCATATAGTTTTGGAAGCAACCAGATCTGAAGTGATTGGAGATTCCCAAGAACCGTATGGCGCTACCTTTGGCTTGCCCATCTTTGATTACCCGTATTTCTATATGGGAGAAATGCGTAAATAAATTGCATGCATGCGTCAGTTTTAGACCTTTTGACATTTTCTATCCATTGTAAGAACTGACAGAAGTTCTAGAATTAGAGATGGAAGTTTCTGCACGCGCGCCGAAAGCTTTAAGTATTCTAATTACGTGATACTCATTACACAGTACGTATTACATATTATCAGGTGAAAGGGATGGATGAAAATGTGGAAATAGACGAAGAGATGGAAGCGTGTTGCCCAGACCTTGAGGAACATGAAGGCGAAAAGAAGAAAACGAAATATCTGATAAAGATGCATTGCCCCGAAGGTGAAGACGCAGAGAAAATCAAAGAGAAAGTTCTAATGAGGTTAGGCAAAGAGTTGGGCGGTCGGAGTAACGTGGTTATGACAAGATTGAGCGATGATGACTTGAAAAAGATTGATGCCCTTGTCGAGGTAGAAGCGTTCAAGAGCCGATCTGAAGCAGCCGCCTTCTTCATCAAAGAAGGAGTCCAGGCACGAAAGGACCTGTTTCAGAAAGTCATGCCAACAGTAGACAAGATAAGAGAACTAAAAGAGCAAGCCAAAAAGTCACTCAGCCAAGAAGAAACCAGATAAGTCCATAGACGCACAAAAGGACGTGTTAGTGTGGAAGCGGAAAAGACAAAGAAAAAAGTGCGGATGCCAGAAACTGGAAAACGTGTAATGAAACAAAAAGTACTGCCAAAAAAACTGCCTGAACTAAAAGAATTAACCCCTGAAACTATCAGGGAAACCATAGCAGGAATTCAAAAGGCTATAAGAGAAAACTACGTCTTCCCTGAACAGGCGGAAGACCTCTGTCGCTCTTTGGAAACTCATCACGCGAACAGTGACTATGATCAGATAACTGATCCTAGAACTTTCTGCGAACAGTTAACCCAGCATTTGCGGAATGTTGTTAATGATAGGCATCTACAGGTCATGTTACCTGGAGACATGCCCAACATTATCTCTCACGCAATGAAAAAGCCCAGTGAAGGGAACAAAAGGGCGCACTCCGATTTGACCAACGTGGAAATCTTACCAGGTAACATCGGCTACATCAACATCACCATGTTCAACCCACTAAGTGATTCAATAGATGAATTAGAAGGAGCCATGCAGTTTGTCAAGAACACGGACGCATTGATCATTGACCTCCGGAAGTGCCGCGGTGGCCACGGTGACTCGGCGAACTTTCTATTAAGCTATTTCTTTGACTCTGAGGTCCCATTTACACTTCTAGAGACTTATTTCAGACCAAGAAATCAAACGTTTAAATGTCAAACGACGAAGACACCCTTCACCTACACGAAACCAGTCTATGTGCTCACAAGTAGTTTCACCTTCTCTGGAGGCGAGCACTTTGCTTTTGCCCTAAAAATCCACAAAAGAGCAACACTAGTCGGATCAAACACTGGAGGTGGAGCTCATCCAGTAGCCCTCATAGGTTTAGATACAGGTATATTATTCAAGGTGCCAATTGGTCGTACATACAACCCCAAAACGAATGAAGACTGGGAAGGAACTGGTGTTACCCCGGATATCAGCTGTTCAGAGGATAATGCCCTCACTGAAGCCCAGAAAGACATACACACTATGCGCGCACGCGCATAATTGTCTTTTTATGAAATCAGCAAAAAAAGCTTATACCCTAATTTACACTCTGGAATGATGTTTAGAGTATAAATTTAACAATTTTTAATTTGGAAAACTAGAGAAAAATCCAAAATCTATGTGACAAGTTGTGAACACCTCTCTTCAGGCTCTCTTTTAGCTTCTGTGGTTACTTTTTTAATATCCATGCATCGAATGTGCTAAAATAGAAGTGTTAGCTCGTGACAGCTGTGAGTTGATAGTCGATGCCTTACTATGTTTACATCCTTCTCTGCAAAGACGGCAGCTATTACACTGGATACGCCAAGGATTTGAAACATCGGGTTGAACAGCATAAAAAGGGTCAAGGCGCTAGATATACAAGAATTCATGAAGCTGAGAAGATGGTATACGTGGAGGAGTTCAGCAGCCGCAGTGAGGCTATGAAGAGAGAACGCAGAATCAAATCGCTCAGCCGCAACGAGAAACAACGATTGATTAACAGCCAACAATAAAATGCACGCATGGCTTCTCTGAAAAACGCACATAAGGCGAATTTCACGTTCAAACCGAAAGTGGGATTGGGAAGACCATTTTTAAGAAATAATCTGGGTAATACGAAACGATGTGAAATG
>DAOVDC010000077.1 GCA_030669695.1 Candidatus Bathyarchaeota archaeon | reverse complement strand
ATATGCAACTCCTACGGTTCCTTTGGTTGGTATGCACCAGAGGAGAGCTTTCTTTTTTTCTCTGGGCATCTTTATGATAAAGCTGATGGCGTCTTTCTGTTCCTGTCGTTTTATTATTTTGTATCCGCGAAGTTTTATGAGGACTTTGACCTTTCTTTCTTCTAACGTCATTTTGTCGCTCAAATCTTTGAACCTCATGTTCTAAGAATGTTGTAAGTGAAAATCTTCTGCATCCCCTTAAACTTTGCGTTTCGCTTGTGGATGACTATGAGGTTTTTTGCTGTGTTCTTTGAAGGCTGTGTGAAATAGACGTTGTTTGAGGGTTCGTTTTTCAAGAATCTTGAGGGTTCAGTGAAGACAACATTCCAATATAGAGAGGTTTAAACAATCCATACAAAATTCTTATTTAAGTATCCATCCATGTTGACAATTCCTTACAACAAGGTGATGAACATGAGCGGGAAAGAACAAAAAACCGTATTTTTAACGCCTTTACAGATTGCGATGACTGCAATCAACGCTGCTCTCTACGCGGCGGTAGGAATTATGACATATTTTGGTATTTTTGCGCCGCCTCCTGTAGGTATTGTTAGATTCTGGCCTGTGGTAGTCATTCCCGGGATTTTCGCTACGCTTTTCGGACCACGGGTAGGTGGAATTGGAGCTGCTTTGGGGATTTTCGTGAGTGACATGGTTGTTCATGGAAACGTTCTCCTGAGCATATCCGTTGGTGTGACCTCAAACTTCGTAGGCTTCTACTTGCTCGGTTACATTGCAAAAAAGGAGATAAATTTGAAGAAGCTCCCACTGGTTCTTGCGATTGGTGCTCTTACCATAGTCAGCGGTGTCTTTTCAATAATGTATTATCCGTCAGAAACCTTTGGATTTACGGGACTCTCAACAACTGACAGCATTCTTTTGTTTCTTAGCGCTATTGGCGGAAGCTATCTTTTGATAATCGTTGTGGCTTATTTGTGGCCTGAATGGAGGAGTTATAGCGTTGCTTCGGTTATAGGGCTTGGTGTGGGAAGTGCAATTATAGGCTTAGGACTTTGGGCTTGGACTCAATTCTTCTATTTGGGCGCACTGTTGAACGCACCGTTTTACTTTAGTTTGTTGTGGTTTGTTTGGACTTTCACCACAGAAATTCCCTTTCTACTGTTGCTTGGGCCTCCGATCTTAAAAGCATGCTACAAAGCCTTTCCTTCTTTGAGGTCTAGGAAAAAAGAGGCCGATAGTGGGTGATGAAAAAAGCACAGGTTTTTTGTCCAGCAGGGATTTCTAGCTTTTTTGAAATCTGCGATAGAACACATGATGGAAAGCGTATCACAGACCTTGAACGAGTAGGTGCACGTGGTGGAGGGTTTGCTATTGAAAAGGGGGTTCTAACAGAAGTTAGCGCTATCGAGTCAGAGGAGAGGAGTATCCGTGTTTTCATAAACGGCAAGCCCGCACCAGAGGCGGAAACAACAAAGACGGTAGTTGAGGCTCTACTCCACAGAGTTGAAGGAAAATATAATGTTACTGTAAAACATCACGTCGAAATTCCAATTGGAGCTGGATTTGGCTCTAGCGCTGGAGGAGCGTTAGGAACAGCCTTCGCACTCAGCAAAATCCTAAACATCAACCTTACATGCAACCAGTTGGGTCGAATAGCCCACGTAGCCGAGGTGAAATGCCATACAGGATTAGGAACGGTTGGTCCACTGATGTTAGGGGGCTGTGTTATCACAGTTGAACCAGGCGCACCTGGCTACGCCTCCATTGATCGTATTCCAATTTCTTCTGACCACAGAATAATCGCAGTTACTTACAGACCCTTTCCGACAAAGGAAATGCTTTCCTCGCAGGAAAAAAGGTTGATAATCAATAAGTGGGGGCGACGAACCGTAGACAAAATCCTCGCTGAACCGTCTCTTGAAAATTTTATGCTCGCAAGCAAGGAATTTGCCATAAAAACCGGCCTCGTCACGGATCGGGTTCAAAAGTTGATTGCGCTTGCGGAAAAAGCTGGGGCTGTTGGTGCTGCACAGAATATGGTAGGTGAAGCAGTTCATGCTCTTGTTACAGTTGATAGAGCGGAAGCGGTTGTTAAGGCTTTCAAGAGAGTCGCACCGAGTGAAAGGATTATTATAGCTAGAATCGATTTTCAAGGTGCACGA
The DNA here is from genome assembly GCA_030669695.1 of Candidatus Bathyarchaeota archaeon. The sequence goes on along the minus strand of DAOVDC010000077.1, from coordinate 2,183 downwards.
TGGTTGAGGTGACCTTGCTGTGGAGAAGAAATTCAAAAGTGTAGCTGTTGGTGGAACGTTCGACGAGTTTCATAAAGGTCACAGAGCGTTGATACTTAAAGCCTTTGAAGTTGGCAAACAAGTTTTAGTGGGTCTTTCCGTGGATGTTTTGGTCCAAAAAATGGGGAAACCTCACAAAGTGGCGACCTATGATGTTCGATTGGAGGAACTGAAAAGCTTTCTTAGGAAAAGGGGTTTGCTTGAACGAGCAGAGTTTGTTCCTCTATATGACCATTACGGTGTTACGCTGTCAAGTAATGAACTGGACGCTTTGGTTGTAAGCCGGGAGACGGAATCAGTTGCGCGTGAAATCAACGAAAAACGAAGGGTAAAGGGACTGCATCCCTTAAGCATAATAGTCATTGACATGGTTCCCGCAGAAGATTGCGTTCCTATCGCCACCACTAGAATTCGAAGCATGGAAATTGACCATGAAGGTAAACTACTAAAACCTTAAAACTGAACTCTTGTTATCTAGCTGATTTTTCTTTGAAGTTCTCGGGGAAATGTCAGCTGTGTTCAGATTCCTTTGTGGTACATCCTCAGAATCGCGAAATAGTTTCTAAATGCACATGCTTCAACTAGACCGTAGGCGTGAATTTCTTTTCGTTTCAAATGGCCGATAGTGAGATTTCAGGTCTTGGAGAGTTTGGGTGGATGTTTGCCAAGGCTATTTGCTTGAAATCTGAAGCTGAACTTCATAAAACTTACCTATCTGTTTAGAGGAATAAGTATGAAAATCTATGTCATTCGAAGAGTACCTACATGAAAGAGCAGCGGAATCAAGGCATAAAGAGTCTGTTGGATTCTCGCTAATTGTTTTAGGCATAACCCTGCTTATCGGAGGATTGCTCATCACTTTCATCACTGTTGGAAACCCCGATTGGTTCCTACTTATTCCTTGGAAACAAACCTCTGATCCCACGAGTTTGATAAGTCTGTCCATGACCCTAAGCGGCTTTGTGTTGGCATTCGTAGGGGCAACCTACATTATCTTCGCTTCTTCGGAAAGATCATGGTATCTAAGTTCGTTGAAGGACGCCTTGGAACATACGCCAAAAAGGGAAGAGGAGATTTTCAAACAAAGGTTACATGACTTGAAGAGAAAAATAGAGAATCTGCAAGCTAGAGCGAAAAAAGAATAAAACATCTTCCAGATGTTTCCGCCTATCCAATTGTGCGGACATTCGAATATCTTTATAAACGAAGATTTTCCTTCGGTTAGATATGCAAACGTTAAGCGTAAAAGACTTTGACAAAGTTGTGAGCAAACTAGCGGAGTTTATGCGGTATTGCCAGAGGTTGAAGCCTGCAGATTCCTATGTTATTGTCAACAGAAATTCACCCGCATTAACTGAAGCTGCTTTGAAAGCGGCCCAAAACTGCAGATTGAACGTCGAAAGACTTGATCTTTCTGCTGACAAGCCCTACGAACATTTTCCCGAAGAACTTCTGAAGCTACTTCGAGAAAGAACGCCAAAGGGAGGGATGGGACTTTTCGATTACAGCGAACATCCAGATTGGAGTTTGAAAGAGTTAGGAGCCAGAATAGAGTTGCTGTTCAAAACAATAGAAGAAGTTCCAATAAGTTGGGCTCATTCTCCAGATATCACCTTAGATATGGCTGTTAACGGTCCGTTGCAATGCGACTACAAAGCACTTGCAGAGGAAGCAGAGATGATGCTACAGAAATTACAGGGCGTTAAAGAACTGCGTATAACGGCACCTAGCGGAGCCAACATCGAAATAACAATTCCAGAAATCGTAAAATTCGAAACCGACTGCATAATCGTGCCACCAAACGTTTATGGCAAACTAGGAAAATTTGGCAATCTACCCGTTGGAGAAGTATGGGCAGAAAAAGGCAAGTTCATCGAAGTCCAAGACAAAGAAACTGAAAAAAAGGTAACTCAACACTACCCAGTCAAACTTGTTGCTAATGGCACGTGGGTCTGTGATGTTTGCATCGGCGGTTACCATGGAAGAATCGATCCTGAAAAACTGATTACCGTTGAATTCAAGGACGGCGTCGCCACCGATTTTAGGTGCGATGACCCGGGTCCTCGTTCTGTGTTTGAAGAGATGCTGGCAACTCAGCGAAGGTATGGCTTGCCAACGGTTCTTGAAGAGGTGGGAATTGGTCT
>DAOVDC010000048.1 GCA_030669695.1 Candidatus Bathyarchaeota archaeon | reverse complement strand
CTTTGTCCCACTTGTTGTGGTCAAAATTATACGCTTTTCTTTCACGATGTTGGAAGAAAATTCCAGCGGCGAGTTTCCTAAATCGAATCCTTTGGGCTTTATTCCTTTTCTTTCGCCAGCTAACAAAAACTCGGGGTGCTTCTTATGAAGTGCTTGGGCTTCTATAATGGTTTTTGTTGGAATCACCTCTTTAGCACCGTTCGCTAACGCCGTGACAATGGTGGAGCAACACCTCAAAACGTCAATGACAACAAGCACGTCTCCTCTGCTTACTGCTTTCACAGCATCCTTTGCACTCAGTTCTAGGCTTACTGACACTTTTTCTTGCCTTGAGTTTTGCGTTTTTTCCTTCTTCATCTACAGTGCTTTCCCAAGATTCCCCAGATTTCTTCTTTTATGGGCTTAGAAAGGTTAAGCGTTGTTCCGTCTCTTCGAAAAATACAGGATTTATCTTTCTTGTCTCTCACCCTGCCAATGATAGACGCTTGAACACCTTTTTCCCGAAGAGCGGCCACTATTTTTTCAGCCTTCTCTGGGTGCGCAGAAATTATCAGTGATCCGGAGCCTATGGTTTTAAGAGGATCTATGTTTAGGGCTCCGCAAATCGCCTTCGTCTCTTTGTAGACGGGTATTTTCTCCTCGTAGACTTGGACGCTTACATCGGATGCCCACGCGATTTCCTGTAGTCCTCCTGCAATTCCTCCTTCTGTAGCGTCATGCATCGCGTGAACTCCTCCAGCTTTGACTGCAGTTAAGGCGTCCTTTACCACACTGACCTTTTTGATGAATTTTTGGGCGTTCTCAACAGTTCCTGAGTTGATCTTTCTTTGGAGCGATTCAGCTAATTCGCTTGATAGGATGGCTGTTCCTTCGATGGCAGCGCCCTTAGTTATAATCAGATGGTCGCCGACTTTTGCTCCGCTTGATTGCACAAGCTTTCGCTTTTCTGTTTCGCCCATGGCGGTTGCAACTATGATTGGTCTTTTGATGCCCGGCGTGACTTCGCTGTGTCCGCCTACAATAGCGATGCCTAACTCCTTTGCTGCAGTGTCAATTTGCTGAGTTATATGCTTCAGTTTTGTAGTGTCCATGTTGTTTGGCAGAAGAAGCACAATGAGCATCCAAAGTGGTTTAACTCCGCGAGTTGCGATGTCGTTGGCGACAATGTTGACAGCCAACCAGCCGATGTTTTCCACAGCGCCAGTTATCGGGTCAGAGTGAACAACAAGAACCTTATCCTTAAAATCAATCACCGAAGCGTCTTCTCCAATACTTGGACCAAGAATCACACGAGAGTTAGCCGCTCCTAAACAGCTGAAAACAAGTTGCTTCAGCACATCTGGTTCAAGCTTTCCAACCGACAGTGATTGCCTAGTCATATTTAACCTCCAATGTTAATGTTAACCATTGCTTTTGTAACTTAAAAATCGAACATCTTAAGATAGCCTTTTAACCTTTGAGGGACGGTAAGGAACGCCATATTGCCCTCACTATTGGCAGAGCCGCTATGAGACCAATTGTCATTTGACCGATGTTCACTGGAATCTCAGCTATTGCTATAACATAATAGCCAAACAACGGACCGAGAAAAAACTGTTGATAAATGAAATACCCTATTACCATCACTGAACCCCCTATAAGTGTCGTGAGAATCAACCAACCAAATTCCGGTTCAAAAACAAGACCCATTAAACTGATTAACACGATCACTAAAGCCCCTAGTGAGAACCAAAATTCTGGTGGAATAAACAAAATTGCGGTGGGGTTTTCAGGTGGAGGGATGCCAAGAGAAAGTTCTACCATGCCGCTATAATAAAGGGAACCGATTCCTCCCAATAAAACTCCTGCTATCAAACCGACAATGAATGTAAAGGCTTTCCATTGGAGTTTAGATTTAAACTTAATTCTTTTGCGACTGAGGATGCCAACGATGCTCCCTTCGCATGCCTTTATGATAAGAGTTGCTGGCGCGTAATGTGGGTAGCCTAAAAGAATATCTGCGGACATAGAACCGACTCCTCCTGCGAAAGCGCCGATAAATGGACCGAAAAGAAGGGCCGTAACGAACACCATGGTTTCGCCGATATTAAAGAAGCCTTTTGTGAGCGGTACATAGATGGAGAAGACCATAGTGGCTACACATACAAGCGATGTGAAAATGGCTGTGATAGCTAATCGGATTGGTCGTGACGCAAAGGTTCTTTGAGACATATGAATCAGCTATAGTATAGTTGTAACTAGAATAAAAAATCCCGAAATTTATAAGTTGCGGTTGATAAAAAAAGTTATTTGAAAACTTTTGATATTGAGAAACGTTCTAGAGCATAAGGAGTTGGATTCTTACTAAGGCCCCGAATTTTGCCTACTTTGCTTACCACATGGCAAGTTACATGTGGCGGGGATACTTATGCCACTGGGAAGAGGTAGCTTGGACGCGGGGGCGCGCGCAAAGAGAAGAGAGCAGCAGATCACAAGGTTTCTGCGACATGAAGGCGTTCCAGCTTTCCATACTGATGTCTTCGATATCATTATCCACATTCTTGGAGAATGGTACGGCATAGAATTCAAAGAAAATCACAGAAAAGAAGAGAGATGAAACTTAACCGTACATACAAAAACATGGAAGAATCAAATGGAACTAGCTGAAGAAACAGGAATGAAACGGGCTGCAATCTAACATCAGAGCATGTAGGAAACTGGGTCATAGAAAACACAGAGCCAATAGATCAAAGAGTGAAGAAAAGCAAAGGGTAACTAACAAGAATAACAATAAAAAACCTAAACAAAATCAAACTGGAAGAATGGCTAAACATGATAAGGATCACTAGTAAAACAGCGTTACTAGGTAGTTAGTGATTTTTTGCATTAAAGCCTTCTACAGAAGATTACAGTAACATTTTTAGCTCATCGATGGCCTGCAAAGCTCGTTTTCCACGCTTGGTAATTTTGAAGTATTTTCTTTTCTCCCTTTTATAGGCGATCACCAACCCTCTTTCTGAGAGTTCGTTTAGGTGCTGATAGACAGCGGCTCGTGTTATTGTTTTTCCAAGTTTTTTCCATACGTCATAGCCGTAAGTGTCTTTTCTGCTGAGAATGCGCAGAATCTTTTCTTTTGTGCTTAATTCTAGGCCGACTACAGCGGTTTTGCGTTTTTTCGTCAGGGCCTGTAGTACATCGGTTGCTTTCAAACCGCTTGCGGTTATGAGACATACAACGCTGTCTTTCTTGTTGATAGTGCCTTGAGCAACCATTTTTTCGAGCGCGGCTATTGTGGCTGAGCTCGCTGGCTCTGCGAAGATTCCTTCAAGCCTTGCGATTTTTTGTTCAGCGGTGAAGATTTCAGAATCGCTGACAGAGACGGCGATGCCTTTCGATTCTGTTAGCGCCTTTAGTGCCCATATTCCGTTCAACGGGTTGCGCACAAGGATTCCTAAGGCGTGTGTGGACGGCTTATGAACAACAGTTGGTTTTGATTTGCTTTTCAGGTGTGCATTGACGATGGGTGCGCATCCGTGAGCTTGTACGCCGATCATCTTCGGTAGCGTTTCAATCCTCCCGAGCATTTGTAGTTCTTTGAAGCCCTTCCAAATGGAGTATATGATTCCACCGCTCCCCATAGAAACGATGAACCAGTCGGGTACTCCAAATTGTTCCTCAACTTCGTATGCTATGGTTTTCTGGGCTTCAATTACGAGGGGATTCAATTCAGCCGTGGCTTGATACCAACCTGTCTCTGTCGCCAATGATTCTGCCCGTTCTATGGAGTCGTCAACAATTTCACCATGTTCATCTAGGATGGCATCGTAGATCAGCATTTGAGCGAGCTTGCCCATGTCAACGAGTTTGGGAACAATAATATGACATGTAAGTCCAGATTTGGCGCAGTAAGCAGCCGAAGAGGCTCCTAGGTTCCCGTTCGAAGCACAAACCATGGAATTGTACTTTAAATCTAAAGCGTTGGAAACCATTAACGCGGCACATCTGTCTCTAAAGGAATTCGTCGGGTTTCGTGTTTCATCCTTAAGGTACACTGTACTCAAACCAAGCTTTTTTGCAAGACGCATGGCTTTATGTAGGGGGGTGCCACCTTCGCCCAGTGTCACGGTGTTTTTGACTACTGGAAGAAGTTGTTTGTATTTCCAAAAAGAGAGGGTACCAGTGAGTTTGATTCCTCTTAACTGTTCGAGATCAAGAGCGTACTCCAAGAGACCTCCGCACTTCTCGCATTTATATCGTGGAGGATATGGCTTCAGGGTTGCTGAACACTGGGTGCATCGCAGAATCGTCATAGTGAATAAACTCCATGAAATAGTTGTGTTCTCCTAACTTTTATCGGTTGTTTAGTAAATGTTTAAGAGAATCCGAGACGAGTTATGGGCAGAACATTGCTAGTGAAGAGTGTCTGAGGGAAGATTTATTGAATATACGTGACTTGCAGCCTGGCATGAGCCGCGTAAGTATCAAGGTGAAGGTTGTAAGCGTTTCAGAACTCAAACATGTTACGTCGGGTAAGGGTGTTGAGCACGAAATCCTTGAGCTAGAGGTGGAAGATGAAACAGGATCGATGGCGATGAATTTGTGGAACGAAAAGATAATTCCACTGAAGGTTGGAGACATCTTGCAAATTGAAAATGGCTTTGTGACATCATTCAAAGGAGTCCGGAGAATCAACGTCGGAAAATACGGAGAAGTAACGAAGGTCTAGTCGAGTTAAGGGTTTTTGTAAGAGGACAAGACTTCTTCTTATAACGGTTCCCAAAATGTCAGCGTAAATCTCGTATTTCGTTCTTCTACTTAACATATTCACCAAAACGAGTCATAACTCCGTTGGAACGTTGGGCGAACTACCAGCTAACGTTTTGATTCCAACCCATTGAGTCGCCACAAAGCCTATGAAAAGCGGTAGCCATATAGTTAAAATTGTTATTAGTATTGTTGCCGCGAAGGTAATGTTAAGTGCATCCTTTATTGGGATTGCCCATGAAGGACTACAAAGCAACGCGTAGAGGCCACTCATAATAGGCTCTCTAACACCTATGTCAGCGGGGATTCCTAGAGGGATCGATTGGATTGCACAACTGATGGAATACACAGTAACTATTATACGGAGACTAACCGGATGGCCAAGAGAAACAAAAACCAGCACGGATATGAGTAAACTAAAGAGCCAAGATGTTATAGAAAAAATTACAGGTGGAACTAAGCTCATTGGATGCGCACCCAAAATGTCAATTGCCTGATGGAAAGCCTTTAGGATTCTCCGTGCTTCAGACCTTAAACTAGTTAACTTCCATCGGCCTCTGGAAATAAACGCAACCAATCTCAATAGTAAATCAGTTATTCTATGTGTCATCTGCTGTTTGAAGCATAAAAGAAACAGGAAAACTAGTGCGATCGTGCCGCCGAATGTCACAACTAATATCAAGTTTAAAATAAACCCGGGGATTTCACGTCCCAGGACGAGAAATGAGAGAGAACCGATGACTAGACTGCCTAGTGTTACCACCGACGATAGGATTCTGTGACTTATAAGAGACGCTACGACTCTTCCAGTGTTTTCGCTTCCTCTGGACATTAGGTAGGCTTTAGAAACATCTCCGCTAACCGATTCCGCTGGAACTAGAATGTCAACGAAAGCTCCAACCCAAACGATAAGAAAAGTGTTTTTCAAAGATGTCTTGACAGAGAGAGGAAGCAAGAAATAATGCCAAGTCAAGGCGTAGAAGAAAATGTGCAAGAAAAAAGCGATGATGGCCAGCGCGTAGTAAAAAGGGTTGGCGTGTTGAATCTTCGCTACCATCTCTGATATGTCAACGAAGAAGTACAGGTAACAAACAAAAAC
>DAOVDC010000096.1 GCA_030669695.1 Candidatus Bathyarchaeota archaeon | reverse complement strand
TTTAGGTGCAACAGTTAGAATGGGAGAAAAAGTCGTGGTACGAGAGGGAAAACGTGTACCATTTGAGGCTAGGAAAAAGGCTGTTTTTGATTTGACGTTGGGTGAGGGCGCTTCTTTTGAAGAAGTTGACGAAAGCACTATTCCTTCCTCTTGGAAAAAGGCGTTGAACGAGATAACATTGTGCGGAAAGCCGTTAGCGGTCATGGTGATTGGTGGCGTTGACTCAGGCAAAACGAGTTTCTGTACCTACCTTATAAACCAGGCTTTGGAAAAGAAATGGAAAGCAGCCGTTATCGACGCTGATTTGGGACAGTCTGATGTAGGACCTCCTTCCACCATCGGATTTAGTCACGTTAAGGCACCGATAAAGGACCTTTTTGAAATAAACGCGGAAAACGCGTATTTTGTGGGATTGACGAGTCCGAGTAAAGCAGTAGAGAGAGTTGTGGAAGGGTTAATTACGTTAAAAGATAGAGCTTTAGACGCGGGTGCAGATTTTCTCGTTATAAATACAGATGGATGGGTTGCCGATGAAGACGCCGCCAGATACAAAGTTCTGTTAACAGAAAAAGTTGCTCCTAACATAGTTGTAGGAATACAGGGTGACGACGAGTTGGCGCCTATATTAACCGCGTTGAAGAAGACGAAGGTTCTGGCGATAGACTCTCCGCCCGTGATACAGAAAAGAAATAGAGAGAAAAGAAAAATCCTCCGTGAGCTAAGTTACAAGAAATATTTGAAAAAGGCTAAGGTGCAGTCGTTTTTCATGAACTGGATTAAAGTTGAAAGGGTTCCATTAGGAATCGGTGCTCCTCCAACTGCGGAGCATATGAAACAAATAGAGGAATGCTTGGGGATAAGTCCTATTTACTGTGAAGAAACACCCACTAGCATTTTCATCGTTTTGAGGAAAACTCAATGGGTTGATGAAGAACAGATAAGGAAGATTGAGGAAAGTTTAGGGAGGAAGGCAGTAGTGATCACAGACGGCAATGAAGAAGGCTTGCTTGTTGGATTACAAGATGAGTTAGGCAGTTTTCTCGGAATCGGCGTCTTGCTTGAGGTGCACTATAGAAAGCGGGTAATGAAAGTTTACACTCCAGTAAGCGAGAACGTGTCAACCATTTGTGTTGGTCAAATAAAACTGAGCAAAAACGGAAGAGAAATCGGGTTGAGCTCGATTTTTGCAAATTGACGACTGTCTTAATTTTTCATCTGTTTGGTTGGACAGAATTCGTTGAGAGGACAAGGGTTGCACAATGGGTTTCTCGCTCTGCAATATTTTCGTCCGAGCGAAATGAGCAATATATGAACTGGAAGATAGTCTTTAGGCGTGTAAAGAGATTGAAGAGTTTGTCGTGTCGTCTCGTAGCTGGCGTTTGGCGGAACTAACCTTAGTCTTTTTGAAATTCGGTTCACGTGGGTGTCTATAGGGATGGTTGGCTTATCGGTGCAAAAGAGGAGGACAACATCAGCGGTTTTCGGTCCCACTCCAGGAATGTGTAAAAGTATTTCTCTCGCCTCTTCAAATGACATAGAATAGATAAAATCCATGGAACCGTCAAAGTCTTCAAAAATTATGCGGGAAAGATTTTTTATGACTTTAGATTTGTTTTTATACAACCCTGCGACCCTTATGGCTTTCTCGATCTCTCTGACGTCTGCCTTCGCCAAAGCTTTCGGAGTGATGGGAAACCTTGTTGAGAGATCTCTGAACGCTCTGTGGGTATTTTTGTCAGCGGTGGCTTGAGAAAGCACCGTTCTAATTAACGTTTGAAAGAGGTTTCTGCTTGATCTGGTCCATGGTGGAAAAGTGAAATTGTTTCGAAGTATTCGCAATATCTCTTTTGCTCTGTTTTTCGCCATTGCGTTGACTTCTTCCAGTTCGTTTGAAAACATAAATAGTGAGTGAGAAACGCTATAAATAACATGGTAGGGTTGCATATGCCACGTGCAAAAATTGTTGAGGAAAAAATCGAGGAAAATGGTATGCTATTCTTTGCCCTTTATCTGGGGACAAAGAACGCGAGTTTAATTCTTTTAAGCGAGGGAGACGACCGGCTAGGCACATTGGCGGTGGCCATACCCCAGGCGCCGAAAATGGTGGGACCTCCCTTGTCGTCCATTCTGCTTGGAGATCGAAACGTGACAATTGCTCGTGTTCTCGCCGAGAGACTAGCAGCGAAAATGAACAAAATCGCGTTAGTATCTGTATTCATTAAGACAGTTGACGAGTGGGAAGCTGGGCCCGTCCTTTTGAAGCTGGTTGAAAAAACTCTTAAGAGCGGTGAGGTTGAGGCATGAGTCTGCGAAGTTTTCTCGATGAAATGGAAAAAAGACAAGAAATGGCTCACGTAAGAAACCAAGTGTCACCTCGTTTCTAGGTCTCCTCTATCATGAAGGCGTTTGACTGCTCATAAAAAACTTCCTATAAAATCCTAGTAGGAAATCTTCGCCGAAGAAGGCGTTCTGCCAAGCAGTTTTGTCGCTGCCGACCCCACTTGTTCACGATGCTTTTCGTCAGTGTAGACTCGTAGAATATTCATGAAGCCCCTGAGCACATCGAATATTCCAGAGATTTCGCTCAGCCGCTGAGGAATCTTCTGGCCATCGCGTGTTTTGTGAAACACGGGGATTTCCATAGGCTCCAGCAAGACTGAGTGTTGATACGGAACAGATGGAAGCGTGGGCACGTCGATGACAACTGATCGCGGTTCCACTTCGGCCTCTGAAGCAATTTGGTTTCTTATTTGATTTCGAATTTCCTCAACGCCGAAGATGCTGGATACCGTTTTGTCTTTCATGTAGAAAGTTTGGTCATAAACACACTTCAGCAGCCTGCGCCTTTCTAAGTTCTCTATGATTTCCTTGGATTTCTTACATTCTTTCAGCATGGTCCACATAGTGTAGTCGTTGAGGGCTAGGTATTGCTCAGGTGATTTAAAGTCTGTCAAGCCTAACTCGTCTTTTGCCTCCTCCATGGCCATGGCAAGCATTATCTGTACTGCTCGCCCGACTCTGTGAAAGTATATGCTTCTGAAGGATTCAATTCGAGCTAGAATGAAAGATTCAAGGGCTGAAAGGGCTCCCAGATCGATTGCAAGGTTTTCATCGAGTATATCAAGCGTATGGATGAGTCGGAAGATATCCACGTATCCGTATTGAGCACCTGTGTGATAGGTATCTCGAACGATGAAGTCGAGTTTGTC
>DAOVDC010000003.1 GCA_030669695.1 Candidatus Bathyarchaeota archaeon | reverse complement strand
TTGGAGTTCAAGTTGCTCGGCAAATTCTGGCTTCACCATTTTTAGGTTGGTGAGGCGTCGTCTGGCGTCGGTTGTGAGTACTTGGCGAAGTACGGCTTGTTTCTGCATTTCAAATTGCTGTTTTGCCTGAATCTGTTGTTGTTCTTGTGCTATTCGTTGTCGCAGTTCAAGGAGTTTTCTCCTTCGCAGTTCTTCTAGTTCCTCCTCGCTCATCTTGCACACCTAATATTTCTTCAGCTCTGGAAGCTTTTTCTCCAAGTCTTTCTTGATCTCGGTGGACAATCTGTCTAGCAGTCGCCTTCCTTCTCCGGTGACTACTCTTCCTCTGTTTCTTAAAGGTTCCACAAGCCCGGCGGCTTCAAGTTGCTGTATGGCTTTTCTAATAATCGAACCACCGCTTCTCCTAGCGTGTTCAGGTTTCACTCCTCGATCAATTCTTCCGCCATATTCCGATCTGAGATGCTCTATCCCAATTGGTCCCTTCAAGTAAATCTTACGTAGAAGCGAGGCACATCTTTTAAACCACCACTCCGGGTTCTGCGGAGGTCTTGAAACATGAGAGCCTGTCTTCACGAAAGGAGCCCATGTGGGTGGAACCACTCCGTCCACATTATTTTTTAGGTGTTTGGTTAACTTTTCAATTAGAATAGATGCTGGTATGTCATGGGGCGTTGGCAATATTTCTTCTCCTTGACTAATTTTCCTTCACTACTTGAGGAAGCCTCTTATAAAGACTTTTCACCTTTTCTTTTTCTGTTTTTGTAGAGTATGAACGTGTGACCGCGAACATCGATTAGAGTAGACTCCGTCTGTTGCGCGATTTTCGAAGCGACATTCTTAGCGTCTTCATCTTTCAATGCTGTCTTTAACATCTTCACCTTCACCATTTTCTTTTTCTCTAATTGCCTACTGATCTCATTTTGTATTTGTGGTGTTGCTCCTTCCTTTCCAACCCACACTGTTGGCTTCTCAACGTTCAGTTTACGCTTTATTCTCCGCTTCATCTTGGATGTTATCATTTATTTCTCCTACTTTTCAGTGGTATGCGCGAGTGTTTGCCACAGTTGAAGCATGTTACAACCATGTGTGGTTCCCTTCTCTGTTGTATCCGTACACGACAATTTACACCTGGCAAGATAAAGCTTTTACAATGCTTACAGATCAGTTGCCTATACTCCCTAGGCAGTCGCAGTTTGGTGGCCATGGCAATTTTTCTCGCCACCTTCACATACCTCTGCGCTAACTGAGGGTCTTCGTGAATAGTCTCTTTAGCAAGGCGAAAGAGAATATGAATACGTTGCAAGGCTATCCGTCTCGTGGTGTTCATTTCAGTTAATACATTCACACGCTTTCCATAAGTTTTTATCGACACAGACTTCTCCCTAGATGAGAGGTTAAGTTGCTAATTCTTATATTAGCTGAGTCGGCGCTAGAAAAAATTCCCAAAAACTTGTGGAAACATCCCGCCGTCAAACAGTACTCGAAAAGACGTAGGAAGCCTCCACAATTCCTTCTTCTTGACCGTTCCTATCACCACGCTGCTATGAAAAGGCTTGAGGAAAACGAGAAGAGAGGGCGACCGGACATCGTTCATTTTTCCTTGCTTGAAGCCCTAGGCTCACCCCTTAACAAGGAACAACTTCTCCAAACCTACGTGCACACCTTTAACGATTACGTGGTCACGGTGAATCCTGAAGCTCGGTTGCCGAGAAACTATAACCGATTCGTTGGACTTGTGGAACAACTGTTCGAGTTAAGGCGGATTCCACCAACTGGACCAAGCTTGCTCATGTTGGAACGTGAAACGCTGCCGCAACTACTTCATAAAATCAAGCCCTCATACGTTGTAACCTTTAGCAGTAGAGGATCACCCAACACGCTGGAGAATGCTATGGCAAAAGTCTCAGACAAACAAAGGCTAGTCGTCCTCATCGGCGGTTTTCCCCACGGCCACTTCACGGAAACAACCATCAAATTAGCAAACGAGGTAGTCCGCATAGACCCAGAGATGCTGGAAGCGTGGACTGTCACTGCGAGAATAATCTATGAATACGAACGTTGCATTCACTTGCCAAAGAAAAGACTTGAACGTTAGCTCCATACATATGTACTAGGAGTTCTCTTCCACCTACATATCGGTCCAAAATCATCAGTCTACACAAATAAACTATCTGGAAAACAAAAAATGATTTAATGGTGCGGCCGCCGGGAATTGAACCCGGGATTGCAGGCTTGGAAGGCTTACACCACATCGACTGTGTCCTAACCAGACTAGACCACGACCGCACAGCCGCCGACTCAACATGTGTGCCAGTTGCAAATATCTCTTACGAGTCTAAATCTTTTAAATCGAGCACAAAACATCAACGGAAACATGGTTATTCAAGATTTTGAACGCCTCAACGTAAAAAACCATTCGATCTCTCATCAAGATGCTTTAATATGTTATTGGAAGGGTAAGCTATTTCATTATGCGCGAGCAAAAGTTTAAAGTTTTTGGAATATTTCTAGTGCTATGAGCTGGAAAATTAAGGATCTTCTAGATTAAATGTTTCATCTTTTTTGTTAACTGGTAGTTTAACTTTTTCTATGAAGCTCATTTCGAGTATTTTCACTTGAGCTTGCTGGAATTTTATGTATTACAACTGATGAGTTTGGATGTCTGTTGGTTGAGGTTTTTAGAATATTCTTTTGATCCATGGGATTTTGTCAAAGTCTTCATCGTTTGTGTATATTTCTGTTATGTTTAGCGTTTTCATTTGTGAGGTTATTACTATGTCGTCCCACATTGCCCATGGAAGTTTAAGTTCGAATTGAGTTTCTTTTGTCTTCTTCGAAGTCTAGTATTTGTGTTTCAATCTTCTTCTTTTTGGTCGACAACGGGCGGTAGCTCAGCTTGGTAGAGCTTCCGAGCCAGCTTGGCCAAAACCAGCTGACGAAGACGCTGTAGACATCCACCATCGGTAGGTGTCACCCAGCCTACCAAGCATACATGCAGACACCGGATTGTCGCAGGAGAGCTGCAGGGCTAATCTCAGCTCGGCGATTTCAAAATGAAGGGTTCACTTCATGAAAGTCCTGCCCGCCCGACCAAAACCTACATACTTCCCACGCTGGGAGTCGCCAATGGCAAAGAGGGCTTAAAAACCCTCAAGAAGCTCGCTGAAATTAAAGCTGACGTATGTATGCATGCAAACCATACTCATTGCACAGGTAAGTACCATGAACGGCGGCATCCACATTATCGTTCAGCGTAAATGCAGTAAAAGCGCTGATAGACTCATATTCAGATACTCATGCCGGGGGTCTTCCACTCCCCGGATTCTACGTTGGCTATCCTGCCACATGAAATCGGACAGTCTGTGTATCATGGCTTGTTAGTTATGTAATTATTCTCCTCAAAAAGACCGAGGAGTTACTTCTCCTTCCCCCATGAGTTACTCCTCCAATTTTTTGTCGGTCAATCCCCTGTGGCATCGACATCAGGGAAATCTCCGATGGTTCCATGTTCCCTGAAGGCAGAACTATCAGGATGATTGACGATTATTTTTAAAGATTTCTTGACCGCCTTCGAAAACTCGTCTGATTTTGCGACAGAAATTTCGTTCGAGCCTTTTACTGCGATGCCTAAAAGGTTTTTTGATCCCATTACTGCCCCTGCTCCACACCTCCCGGCTGCTCGTTCCCCAAACATTATGTTAGAGAACCTCACCGAGTTCTCACCAGCAGGTCCTATAACTGCCACCTCAATTTCAGGATCGCTTAACTCGTCCTTAATAGTTTTGATTTTCTCGGATGTGGATTTCCCCTTTAGGCCCTCTGCCGATTTAACTTCAACCTTTTCGTCGCGTATTACAAGGTAAAATGGTTTCTCGGATTTGCCTTCAATTACTAGAAAATCGTAACCGGCTTTTTTAGCGTCGGGCCCCAGTCTCCTCCAACCCTAGATTCTGTCCAAACGTTTGTGAGTGGGGATTTAAAGCAAACGAAAATACTTCCGGATCCCAGAGCCCTAGTTCCGGTTAGGGGACCAGTTGCGAACACTATTTTATTTTTTGGACCAAGTGAATCAATCCCTTTTGGAAGCTCATTGTACAAAATTTTTGCAGCGTACCCGACTCCACCCAAAAACTTCCTTATTTTATCCACTTCGATTTTTTCTGTACTTATCTTTCGTTTAACCAAGTCGATTCTCAAAATTTTTCCAGAATATCCGTAAATCTTTTTTTCTCACACGCTGCACCTCAAAACACATCGAGACTTAACGATAGAAATTACCATAATAACCCCCTTACTTTCTCCTCCACAAAAATTGCAGGGGTACCCCCCGTGTGCCAGAATAATACAGTGCTGCTCCTTTCGATTTCTTTCTCCTCAATCAAGTCTATCAATCCCGTTATTTCCTTTGCTTTTGTATAGGTGGAATCCATATAGTCCCTTCGTTTAGAGCTATCTTTCTTATCGCTTCGTTAGAATTTGGGGTTAGCACTCCTAGCCTCCCTATAGTAATCATCAGTAGTGCTCAACACATCTTACTTCCTTTTTTCTTTTTTAATATCAAGTACCATACTAGTGAGATCATCTAACGTGATGTTTTTCTTCTCAACACTTTCTGTTATTTTTCCCTTTGACATGCATATAATCCTATCTGCAATATGATTTATGTGATAAAGATTATGAGATATAATGATAACTGAAACTCCCCTTTTTTTTATTCTACCTATAAACGCGAATAGTTCATTGACGCCTTGGGGTGATAAAGCTGTAGTAGGTTCATCCAGAATAACTAGCTTGGATTCAAAATACATAGCTCTTGCTATTGCCACTCCTTGTATTTCTCCACCAGAGCAAAACCGGACTTCTTGATCCATGCTCTGTATATTTAGTTTTAAAGCCGTTGTTATTCTTTTAGCCTCAGACCTCATTTTATCTTCATCAAGAACTTTTACTGGACCTATGCGTTTAGTCTGTTCTCTTCCCAAGAAAATATTTTCTGCCACGCTAAAGATCCCCACTATTGCTTGCTCTTGATAAATTGCTTCAATTCCCAGCTTTCTAGCGTCGTTGACTGAACGGATATTGACTTTTTTTCCTTTATATTTTATTTCTCCTTTATCGAGATTGATAACTCCCGCTAAAATATTCACCAACGTTGATTTGCCAGCACCATTGTCACCAATTATTCCTAATATTTCTTTGGGGCGAATTTCGAGATTCACGTCGTCTAGAGCATGAACTGCTCCAAACCACTTATGAATATGTTTCATCTCCACTAGTGGTTCCACCATCAGATTCATTTTTTATGTTCCACCATCAGATTCATTTTTGTGTTGTTAAGTATATTTTTTAAGTGTTTCTGTTTTGTTGTGGGGTTTTGTTTCGTTATCGGGATAACGCGCACGCTAACAAAATCCCTATCCGAAAAGTTAATAGTGCATAATCATGCATGATCTATATACTATAAAGAAGGTATTAAAGATGGTGAAGACGATAGAAGGTATAATAGATGTATTCCCTTTGGTTCTAGATAAGAACCGAGGAATAGACACCGAAGGAGTTAGAGAGAATATTGAATTTCTGGGAGAGAAAGGAATTAATGGGGTGTTTATTTTTGGTAGTATGGGTGAGTTTTTTGCCGTAAATGCTGAAGAATTTAATAAAGTAGTTGATTTAGCAGTTGATGCATGTAGCTCAAATAAGATGATTTGTGTAGTAGGGACACACTATCAGAATTCAAGAGAATGCATAAGAAGAACCAAATATGCTGAGGATGCAGGTGCTGATGCGGCACTAATCATGCCACCTTATTATCTCCCGCCCACACCTGACGCTATTTACAATCATTATAAATTAGTTAACGATTCAGTTGACAAAATTCAAATAATGGCGTACAATAACCCCGCAATCGGAGTAAATTTAACTCCAGAGATATGGGATAGATTACTAAAATTAGATAGAATAAAAGCATTAAAGGAATCAAACGATTCTTTAATACATATGGAAGGTGTTTTAAATAAAATCAGCAGTAAAATAAATGTCCTTCCAGGATTTGAACCTTGGCTACTCCCTGCCATACTTTTTGGAGCCAAAGGTTTAATGTCCATTTTTGCACTTGCATTGCCAGAACTCGTAATTGATTATTATAACGCGTGCAAAAAAAGAGATTTAGCTAAAGCTATACCACTATGCCAAATATTTGTTGAGGCGGCTCAGCTGGTAACTCCCTTCAATGAAGTAGCATACAATAAATATCTGGCTGAATTAGGTGGTAGAAAGGCAGGCCCTCCTCGCTTTCCTTATCTTCCATTGGATAAAGAAACTCAGGAAAAACTTAGAAATTGGATGCAAAAAACAAAATCAGTTATTTAGCTTCTATTCCAACGCGTTGAGAGAAATATAGGAGAAATCCTTAGATTGTACTCAGCTCTATAAATTCTGGACGAACTCCTACTTCAGTACTTCCGCAAGTAACTTAGCCCCCTGTCATTTTTTGCATGCCAAATTCTGGGAAAGTGCATCGGTGCACCCAACTTCCGGGGTAAAGCTTCCCTTTTCTTTTCAGCGCAATCAGTTCCTTCGTTTTTTATCAAATGGACGACTTCTATGAACCCAGACTTAGAGACCTTCAACTCGCTCAAGGCCCGAGCGGTAACCATCGAGCTTCTCCGAAAGATATTTCTCGATTGATATGCCGATCTTATCATTTCATTATGTTGCACTCGGTACACCAGCTATTCAAATCCGCAGGAAATTTTTGAGGAAACCTCCCGCTTGCGGGAGTACTGTACTTACTCTCTCTATGGTTCTAAGGCGAATTTGTGGTAAATTGAGGTTGTAGTGCTCTGAAAAGCAAGCTCCTGCGTTTTCGCTCAAACCTATTGGAAGCCGAGACGGGTCCCGATCCCAAATTTGAGCTAGCTACAGCGGTTTTTCATCTGACGTTACCTCAAGGTTACTCAGAACCCTCTATTATGTAGGTATTGGCATTTTCGCCGTTATCTTCTCTCTTACCCTATCGATTAAAATAGCCACAATTACCATTACCCCAAAGATAACATTAGCTTCATTAGCACTAATATGCATCATCACAAGCCCCGTTTTAATTACTCCGATTAGAAGAATTCCGCCTATTACTCCGATTATCGATCCTCTTCCCCCCCTAATTGAGATTCCACCAAGCACAGCAGCGGCAAAGGCCATAAACAATGTTCCATCAGCTAGCATTGGCGTCGCTGCAGAGAGATAACCCGTGTAGAGCAAAGCTGCAATTCCACAAAATAGCCCGGCGAGTGTATAGGCAAAAAATGTTATGTTACTTGTATTAATACCCAACATATATGATGCCCGCTCGTCGCCACCAACTGCGTAGATATGCTTAGCAAATTTGGTTTTCTCTAAGAAGAAATAAAGCAATAAGCTACTAATAATAAAAATTAGTATGCTTAACGTCATATCTGATCCGGAAATTAGGTAATTGTGTGGGAGATTCAAAATTGGACGCGTGGACAGCACTAGAGTTCCTCCAAGAAACACCAAGTAAGTTCCCAGAGTAAAAAGAAATGCATTAAATTTTAGTTTACCAACGAAAAAACCATTAAATGCACCACAAGCCATTGCCATCAATAATAGAATTATGACCCCAAGGTACCAAGGCATCCCACCGCCACCTTGTATTATGATTGCAGTTGCCATCGCAACAAAGCCAGTCATTTGCCCTACCGAAAGATCAAAATTTCCTCCAATTAAGACTATAGCTTCAGCAAATGCGATGAAAGCAAACCTTGATGAAATCCAAAGCATGGTTCTGAAGTTACGTAGTGTGAGAAAAAAACGTGGAAGTAGTACACTGAAAAGAAGAATAGCTCCAATTAATATTAACCAAATCATGTTGTCAAGAATAAATAAAATCAGTCTTTTTTCTATCTTCATGATTTTTATTTTAACTTTATTCTCAAATATATAGTTTAAGGTTCTGGGGGTTTGTAGAAAAAGTTGATTTTACTCACCTTTCCCTACTATTGTTACTCACCCTTCGGAGGCTGGACTGAGGGGAGAACTCCGAAGGAGATGAAATGGTCAAGTATGGCTTCAACGAGCACTGGCGTGACAGGGACAACGCGTATCGACGACTTCCGGACGCCATCTTGGAGAAACTCTACGCGGTGATCTCGAGCTTGGCTGAGGGACGTCGTCCCAAAAGGAAGATGGGCAGGCCACTCAAAGTGGACCTGGCGAAAGCGGCATTCCTAGAGGTAATCAAGGAGCACCACCGTGAGATGCCCTATCGGGAACTCGCAGTGAGCAAGTATGTCGAATGGCTAGGGATAAAGGGAGTCCACTACACAACTATGCAGAAGGCCATCGGCAGACTACCTGACGAGCTTCTAGGCAGACCGTGAACCTAGTCATGCTCTGAGATGCGCAAAACATGTGTTTCACGCGATTTCCTGCCTGCAGGCTGGCGCCTTCATATCTACCACCTCGTCGAGGTTGTGAAGCACCCCAGTCCTCCTTTGTAAATTCTTGGTGACCGCAGGCGATGCTTCCATGTTAAAATTGTCGTTCAGCTAAAAAATATATCCCGAATTTGTAAGAGCCTAGAACCAAAAGTTTTATAAAGAAAAAAGCAACCTAATTTTTCGGGGATGGTTAAGTGAGAAAAAAGGGAATAACTAAAACGGCTATAGTATTAGCAATGATTATTGTTATCATCGTGGCAGGTGTTGGTGTTTATCTCTTGGTGACAAGAGAGACCCCGCCAAAAGAAAAATTAGCTGTTGGATTTACAGGATGGTCGGAAACCGATGATTGGGCTGTAAGTTTTCAGCATTTTGCTGAATTATACTGTGCGGATATTGGGTTGGAGAGTTATTACGCAGATCCCGAGTGGGACCCTGCAGTACAGGTTGATATACTTCAACATTTTCTCGATATTCCTGTAGACATGCTGGTATTTCCTGCCATTGATATGGTATCAGCAAGGGGTGTGGTCGCGGAAGCCAAGGATATGGGTATTCCAACGGTGTGTGTTAATGCGGACCTTAATTCATCTGATGTTGCATTTTCGATTTACATGGACAATTACGGTATGGCATACGAACTGGGGAAAAAAGCGGTAGAAATGGTGTTGCAAGAGCGTGGTGAAGTAAGTGGAATCATTTTTGAATCTCTAGTTCCCTTCGAATGGGCCTTTGGAGAAGATAGAAGAGATGGATTTGAGAAAGCTTTTGAGAATTACACTGATGTTGAATTTATTTCCATTGAATCTCCAGATAGCGTAGAAATATCTAAAGAGAAGTCAACTAGCTCGATTAATGCGTTGGGAGAGACCCCTATTTGTGTGTATGCCGCAAGCGGTGGAAATTCGTATGGATTACAAAAAGCCCTTGAAGATCTCGGTTTACTTTATCCGAATGGAGATGAAAGGCATATACCCTTTATGTCATTCGATGCTAATTTAGCAAATCTCTACGCATTAAGGGACAAATATGTAGATTACATCAATATGCAACCAGTCCATTTTTATGAGCCATTAGGGATTTATTATGCCAAAAAAATCGTGGAGGAAGGCTTAGATTGTCTACCTGAGGTCGGGACAATAGTTACTGCTGACGATGTCGATTTAGGAGGTTTCTACCATAAAGGTATTAATCCATGGGCGGACCCAATGTGGGCACCTGCTAAGGTTGTGATGAGATATGGGCATAAAAGTCTTGATACTGTTGGAAGAATAATAAGTTATGATGATTGGGACGATCCAACTCTTTGGTATTGGCTGTTGAGAGCTACTGAGTGAAAAATTTGATCCTGAGGCATAAAAAAAACAGGCTTATGAGATGCAAATGAAGCGCTTAAGGCAGAAGAAATATTTTTACACGATAGGTAAGTATAATGAGCCAACTTTGACCGTTAAACCTGGGGAAACTATAGTTGTCGAGACTGCGGACAACACTGGAAATCGCGTTAAAACGGAGGAAGATAGAGAAATACTTCCAACACTTGAAAAATGGAATCCGCTTAGTGGCCCTATTTTTGTTCAAGGTACCAAACCAGGTGACACCCTAATTGTAAACATAAACGATATTAAACCTTTATTCAATCAAGGGTGGGGTGGCCAAATGCCCGGTGGAATATCTACTGCCGGAGATGAGGCATCTGGTCTACATTTAATAAATGAACCTGTACCATACACGGTGAAGATTTGTCCCATAGAGAATGGTATAATCAGGATCCCCCTCAAAAATGGAAAGAGTATAAATGTCCAGTCGAAACCTTTTATTGGAACGATTGGGGTTGCTCCAGAAATAGATTCAGCTTCTTGTTTAATATGCGGCAGATTTGGTGGAAATATGGATAGTCCTGATACATGTAAAGGAAATAAGGTATTTCTCCCTGTTTCTGTGGAAGGGGCTTTTCTTTATCTAGGCGATGTTCACGCATTACAGGGAGATGGGGAATTGGGCGGTGCGCCAGTTGAAATTGCGTCTGAATGCACGTTGACCATAGACGTAATCAAAGATAAAACTATAAACTGGCCGCGGATAGAATCACCTGAATACATCATGACAGTAGGCAACTCATGCCCTCTTGATAACTCTCTACGTATAGCATCTACTGAAATGCTTTATTGGCTTAGAGATGAATACGGATTCGATTTGGAGGATGCCGTCTACCTTAGTTCTACTGTATTTAGAATCCGGGTAAATGAAGTAATAAATCCAATCAACTCCTCAGTATCGGTAATGTTTCCTAAAAAATACCTGCCAGAAAGTTAGGAGCGTGCAAATTAAATAGACGTTGAGGTTAACTTATAGGAGGTCTGAGATTTGAGAATAATAAGGACGAAAAAAGCAGGGGGTTCGAGGCTATACTCTGAGGGTATTTTGTCGGGGAACCTTGTTTTTACGGGCGGAAAAGTGGGGATGGATCCAGAGTCTGGCGAAGTACGGAAAGGTATAACAGAGCAAACTAAACAAGCACTTGAAAATGTGAAGGCAGTTTTAGAAGCCGCGGGGACGTCTATGAGAAAGGTGGTGAGAGTGATGATTTTTCTTACTGATATATCTGATTATGATCAGATGAACGAAGTTTACGAAAAATTTTTTGGAGATAATCCTCCAGCAAGATTATGTGTAGGGGTTTCAAAACTTGCACATCCAGATCTTAGAGTAGAGATAGATGTAATTGCAGAGGCAGCATAGATGGAATTTAAAGGGATATACTCGGTTCTTCTTACCGCGTTCAAGGATGAGGACAAGTCCTTTGACGAGGACAGGATGAGGAGCCATATAGATAGGGTTATCGAGAAGGGGGTCGATGGAATTACTCCCTCCGGTAGCACGGGGGAGTTTGCATCGCTCACTGAGGATGAAAGAAAAAAAGTCATAGAGGTCACGATAGGTCAAGTGAATGGAAGAGTTCCAGTAGTTGTGGGAACAGCTGCTCCCTCGACAAAAGAGACCATAAAGTGGACTAAATTCGCTGAGGATGCCGGCGCTGACGGAGCAATGGTAGTACCTCCCTACTACGGGAAACAAACTGACGAAGCTCTTTATCAGCATTACGCAAGAGTTGCGAATGCAACGGAAATGGATGTCATGATATACAATAATGTTGGCGCAAGCGGGAATGATGTTAAACCCGAGCTTGCATGTAGACTAGGGGAAATTGACAACATCAATTACGTGAAAACAACTGTGAGTGCTCGCCGCATGCATGACATAATACATCTTTGCCCAGACAAAATGAAAGTGTTTACAGGTGTTGATGATCTCTTGTTTGAATGCTTTATGCTTGGCGGTGTTGGAGCGGTGTCGGGTGCTTCAAATAGTTTTCCCACTGCGACGAAAAAGTTGTATGATTTAATTTGGGAAAAGAAAGATTTCGAAGGTGCAAGGAAACTTTGGTACAAATTTTTGCCTATCGCAAGACTCTGTGAAACCCCCGCTGTATGGATTCAGTATAATAGAAGATTTTGTGAACTTGTCGGTGATCCTATGGGACCGCCTAGGGAACCTCTCCTTCCCATACCCGCGGAAGAAAATCAGAAGCTTCGTAAGCTAATTGAGAATTTGAAGGCGGTAATTTAAGTAATCTCTTATTTAAGACTCGAGTAAACGAGGTAATAAATAGGACTATGTTGGTGACAATTAGAGCGCGCTTCTCAAAAAGTATCTAGGTTAACGGTAGCGAAAATGGATAAAATCGAAACCGTTCGAGGTCCCATTTCACCTGATGAGATGGGTATCACGTTGCCTCATGAACATTTGCTAATTAGCACACTTTCTTGGTGGATGGAGCCCGCTGAGGCCTCCAAAAAACCTTTGGTTAATGCACCAGTTACTATGGATAAGCTTGGAATATTACGGAGAGACCCTTTCATTTCGATGGACAACCTGAAACTGTATGATGTAGATGTTGCTGTAGAGGAGCTAAAAACATTCAGGAGAATGGGCGGTAGCACATTGGTTGATCTGACTCTTCCTGGCATTGGGAGAGATCCTCTAGCCCTTAGGGGGATTTCTGTAGACACGGGGATCAACATCCTCGTGAGTACTGGCTTCTATATTCAAAAGACGCACCCCCCGATTGTCAAGAAAAAGAGTGTTGATGAATTGTGTGAAATAATGGTACAGGAACTAACTTGGGGCATCGGTAATACAGGGATAAAGGCAGGTGTTATCGGCGAAATCGGTTGTAGTTATCCAATCCATCCGGATGAGAGAAAGGTAATGAAAGCAGCCGCCTGTGCTCAAAAAAGGACTGGAGTTCCCTTCACTGTTCATCCCCCTCTTCGGGATGTAGAGAACAAGAGAGTTGTCAAGATGGCAGACAAGATTTTAGATTTAGTGCAGAAAAATGGAGCAAATCTAGAGAAATTTTATATGAGCCATATGGACCTGTCTTGCGAGGATATAGACTATCATAAGTCCATTATGGACAAATATGAGGGAGTAATACTAGAATATGACACGTTTGGAAACGAGATATACGTGGATAGTATGTATCCTGGAGCTGGAAACCCGTCGGATAGAGAGCGAGTAGGAGCTATTGTGGAACTGTGCGAGCAAGGTTACGAAAAACAACTTTTACTCTCGCAAGATATCTGCCTCAAAATTAGCTTGACAAAGTATGGTGGTTACGGGTATGCGCATATCTTGAAACATATCATTCCAGAAATAGAAACCAAAGGAGTAACTAAGAAGCAAATTAATATTATGTTGGTGGAGAATCCCAAGCGGTTATTTACCCCCTCAAAAGTTTAGAATCGTGTGGTGATAAATGGGATTTTCCGGCGCGTTCATGCGTGCAGGTAGCCCGACTGCCGAAAGACGTTAGAGTACGGGTAGAGGCGGTAGCCGTTTTGAAGATTCAGGAGATAAAGACGTGGAGTCCAAAACATAATCGCTCATTACGGAGGTTTTTAAGGAGGAAGTCAAGCCTGCCATGGGTTGTACCGAGGCTGCGACAGTTGGCATCGTGCCGTCGCTCGCCTTGAACGTTGCCCTCGACAATTTGGATGAGAATCTTAGAACCACTAGAAAAATTGAAGCGAAAAATACTGCAAGTATAAATATATCTCCTTGACCCTAGATCCTTATCTCTTTAAAAATGCCGCCGATGTCGGGGTCCACGGGGCTGGTGGGGCGCGGAATAAAATTGGCTGCGACTCTGGTCTGTTTGGGGATCCGAAGACAGTAGTTGGACATGTGGCTGGAACCCACATCATTTTTTTCATAATTAGTCCAACGAAGTGCACTGGGTGCACCTACCTACAAACTAAAGCTTTTCTCTCCTTTCAGTGTGATTAGCTCCTCCGCTTTTTCCTTCCAACCCATAGGCACCGGAAATATGCTCTCAAAATAACTTCTATGAGCTCAGATTTGGAGACTTTTAACTCTCCAAGATCCTGAGTGTGTGCACGCTGCCATCGAGTTTTTTTGAAAGATCCTTCTCGATTGATATACCAATCTTATCCTTCATCGTGGTGCACTCGGTGCACCGACTATTTAAATCAATACGGAATTTTTCGGAAAGATCCTTCACATGTCCAAGTACTGGAAGAGGGAAGAGGAGTGTTAAGTAAACTTTTCAACTTAACACGCGCAGTTCGCGCGCGCGATAAGATTTTAACTGCTTAGTTGGTCAGAATCTCCGCTTCTGGACGGTGGTCTAAATTAGGACTGCTCGGTGGCTACGGTTCTCTACAGTAAATGTGGGATAGCATAGAATGATGAAGAGACCGCCGACTGGCGGTAAAAGTTCGGGCGCGGGGCGTCTGTTCGAGCGCCGTCAGATCGGTGCGGGGTACAGTTTCGCGGGTTAGGTGTTTATGCCTCGGTGAAAACTGTGCTTGTTGTACCACCTTCTGTACTTCTGGATGTTCTCCAGCCAGCGCGCGCGACCAGCTAATACCGAGCCTCGCCCTCAGGAACTCGATGGATATTTGGCCTTCCCTCAGCTTCATCTTTTCCCTAAGTTTATTCTTTCTCAAGCTTATCACTTATCTTGATTTTTGTTGCCGTTTTACTATTCAACTCTAACTGATAACAAAATCCCAAAAATCTTAAGATGACCTCCTGTAATAAAAAGTGAGGTTATAACCTTTGTTTGACGTAGAAATTGTGAGGGAAGATTTTCCAATATTGCGATCCGGTGTTATTTATCTGGACAACGCATCTAGCAGCTTGACACCAGAACCTGTTTTGCAAAGGATGCTTGAATTCTATCACGAGTATCGCGCTAATGTAGGGCGTGGCATATACAGCCTCTCTAGTAAAACTACCGATGAATACGCGACCGCTCGCAAGAAAATTGCACAGTTCATTAATACTAAGTCTAGTTCAGAAATTATTATGACTCGAAACACTACTGAGGGTATAAACATTATTGCAAATGGTTTAAGGTGGAGCAAAGGAGATAAAATAGTAACTACGCTTGTTGAGCACCATTCAAATTTTATTGTTTGGCTTAGATTAAAACAACGATATGGCGTAGATGTGAAGGCGGTAAAGCCTAGAGAGCCTCTTAAATATGGGATTTTGGATTCAGCAGATTTTGAAAAGGCAATAGATGATAAGACCAAGTTAGTTGCAGTTATTCACATTTCAAACTGTTTAGGAACAATAGAACCTGTTCAGGAAATCACTGAGATTGCTCATGAACATGGAGCCTATGTTCTTGTTGATGCCGCCCAATCAGTTCCTCATATGAAAGTGGATGTGCAAAAAATAGGATGCGATTTTCTCTCATTTAGTGGACATAAAATGTGTGGGCCAACTGGTTCAGGAGCACTATATATTACTGAAGAGTTAACAGATCAAGTTGAACCTTTGTGTATAGGTGGAGGCACAATAAAGGACGTAGGAATTGACTATTATACATTAGAAAGAAGCCCCAAACGCTTTGAAGCGGGAACACCAGCAATTGCAGAAGCAATCGGGCTAGGGGCGGCTGTCGATTATTTACAGAAGCTTGGAATGGAAAACGTTAAAAGATACGAACGGAAATTGGCTAAGCAAATGTATGAAGGAATTCTACAAATCCCGAAAGTCGAGATATACGGACCTGAACCCAAAGATAGGATAGCTATTACATCCTTTAACGTTGACAACTTAAACCCCAACGATGTAGCTGCTAAACTTGATAAAAAAGCAAAAATCGCAGTACGCTCTGGGCATCACTGTACACTTCCATTAATGAAAAGTGTTATTGGCAAGGCAGGAACTGTTCGAGCTTCAGCTTATTTTTACAATACAGAAGAAGATATAGAAAAACTAATACGCGTTGTGAAGGAGATAGCAGAAAAATAATAACTCAAAGTTTTCCTAAATTAACTTTTGTCTTGGCTTGATCCTTTGATTACAGTTGTTTATTCTCGACGTTTTAGCGCTTCTGTCAAATTTAGTTCCATGAGTTTTTCCACCGTAGGTTTGCCATCAGCATCCCAACCTCTTAGTTCGTAGTATTCCTTCATCGCTTTTTCGAAGGATGCAGGTATTTTTCCAGCATTCACTCCTTCCTTTAATGGCTCAAAAATTCTCAACGGAAGGGTATCATTTTTTCTGCTCACGGCAAAACGTATGTTAATAACACGCTGTAAAGTGAAGATTCTTCCACCAATTTTAAGCATTTCATCTGCTTCCATTTTCCAACCAGTAATGTACTGTAAGAGAGTTACTTGATCCTTGAGTGTTAATCCGCCAGATGTCATGTACTCGCATTGGATTAGACTATTAAAGATTTCTGCCCAATCCTGATATCTAGCAGCTGAGGTCACCGGTTCTTTTATACTGTAAACTTCCTGATTTTCTAATATCCCCCACTCAGGGATTAACGACTCATCCTGCAAAACGAACCCCCGCTGATGACATGCTCCTCTCTGCCCAGTAGCATAATTTATAGCCATAGCCAAGAATCCTCTTGGATCATGAGCTGGGAGTTCTAGTCCCTTAACGTGAACCGCTATCTTTGATGCGTCTCCACCTACGATTCTAGCTGATTTTTTGACGCCTTCGGCGAGGGTGTCGCCAAAGCCTTCTCTTCTTGCTATTTTATGGATCAATGCTACAGCTACATCGGCGGATCCCCATTCAGCCTTAATTCCATCTAAAGCCTTCTCCGTGACCCAACCATTTTCGTAGCATTCCATTGTGAAACCAATCATCGAGCCAACTGTTATCGTATCTAATCCGTATTCATCGCAAAGGTGACCAGCATATGCAATCGCCTCTGTGTCGTTAATTAGATTAAGCCAACCGATCATTCCGATAGTCTCATACTCCGGGCCGTATCCTTCAAAAGCGTACTTTTCCGGTTTCACGACCTTGGTGTGGCGATGGCATGCTATGGGGCAGTCAGCACATGCAATCGGATTGACCGTTATCTTAAGAAAGCGATCACCAGTGAGCTCATCAATTCCATTGAATTTCCCTTCTCTCCAATTCTTAGCCAGCCCGTAGCCTCTAGCGTCATGTAATACCTTTGGATACATGGTTGTACCATATTTTCGAAATTCGGCAGTAGCCGAATGAATCTTCTTGTAAAGCTTTCTACTATACTCTTTCAATTCATCAGATCTAGCTACTTTGATCTTCTTTGTGCCTCTTACTGCTATAGCCTTCAGGTTCTTTGAACCCATAACAGCTCCCAGCCCGCATCTGCCACCAACTCCATGATCACTCACAACACACGCAAACCTTACCAGTTTCTCACCTGCGGGTCCTATTATAACAGCTTTTGCGCTACGTTCGCCGATTTCTTCTTTGATTATTTTGCTGGCTTCACTGACCATTTTACCCCACACTTCTTTTCCGTCTCTTATCTCAACCTTTCCGTCATCTATCCAAATGTACACAGGTGACTTAGCTCTACCCTTGATGACAATAGCGTCGAAGCCGGATCTTTTAAATTCAGGACCCCAATATCCACCGCCGCAGCTTTCGCCCCAGATTCCGGTGAGAGGAGACCGACTTGAAACATTCCATCTTCCGCTACCAGGTACACCTGTTCCCTGGAAAGGCCCAACCGAAAACACGATAATATTATCCGGGCTCAACGGGTCGACGTTAGCTCCAACTTCATCGAAAATAATTTTTGAAGCTAGGCCCACACCCCCGAGATATTTTTTGAAAAAAGCATCTCCAACTAACTGCGTGTTAAACCTTTCATTAGATAAATCAACCCTCAGTGTCCTGCCCCAATTTCCATACATCTCATTATCCCACAATAAGAATTCTGTTTACATCATGTATTTATCTTATTTAACTTTTTGACGATCTTTATCTGAATGTACTTCAGTATACCGTTCCCCGCAAAAAAGTCTACGAAACTTCTTCATTCAAGAATTAAATCAAAAATTAGCGTTTCGGAACTTTCATTTCATCGAATGGAGTTTCATGTAAATTTTTAGTTTAGTAGTCGATTCTTAATGTTTTCTTAATTCCATCAAGGATTATGCGTTTTCTGGCAAATTGTCTAATTTTTTCTATGTCTTCGCTTAACACTTTGTCCTGTTTAAGCATTGGTACGGCTTTTCTTATCATTGAGTAGGCTACTTTTGTTCCTTTTCCGAGTTTTTCTGATCCGCGGAATTCTATTGCTTGGGCTGCGCATAGCAGTTCTATGGCTATTATATACTTTGTGTTTTCCAAGATTTGCCTTGCTTTTTCTGCGGATGTCACTCCCATGCTCACGAAGTCTTCAAAGTTTACTGATGTTGGGATCGAGTCTGCGCATGCAGGGTGGGCCAAAACCTTGTTCTCCGACGCTAGGGTGGCGGTCATTAAACCGCTGTTTACTTCTTTTTTTGCTTCCGACGGTATTAGAAATGCAGGTAGACCGTTGTTCAGTTTTCCGTCGATAAGTCTCACTGTTCTCTTCTCGGAGATTTTGCCAACCATCGTTAGGGGTATTCCAAGCAAGTCCATGGCTAAAGCTATTGGTTGGCCGTGAAAGTTGCATCCTGAAAGGCAAACCTCGTCCTCTGGGAAGACAAGCGGGTTATCTGTAGCCGAATTAATCTCTATTTCAACAACTTTTCTGGCATATGCGACCGCTTCTCTTGCAACGCCTAGAACCTGCGGTGCGCACCTCAGACTGTACGGTCGTGTGGACGCCGATTTTTCTCCGTAGCTTCTCTTCCCGTTTGGATGAGTTTGCTGTCGACGATTAACTTTCTGATGTTTTTCGCTGTTATGGCTTGCCCATCGTGTGGTCTGAATTTTTAAAATTTCTTTTGGTGTCCTGTCAGTTTCTAAACCTCCTACCGCACCCCCCTCTTACCCCACAAGGATCTCGGGAACCCAGACCGCCCCCTCCACGACTGCCACCAGAACACTCTCCACGAAACCGGGTAATAAGCCTTGGTTAGGCGGAAACGTATATTAATAAATGCATGTATTCCCATGTTATTACGCGGGAGTTAGCCGGAAAGACCCGGGCAAAAAGGGGGAACACCTGAAGCCAACCCGGGAGATAACGGGAAGAAAACCGGGAGAACTGAGGGAGAAAAACGCCAATTAAGGTCACTCAAGACCAGATCGACGAGATAATACGCCTAAGGGACGAGGAGAAGTACCCGTGGAGCAGGATATCCGATGAGACGGGCATATCGGAAAAAACCTGCCGCAAACACTACGAGCTCAAGCTGAGGAAGAGGGGGGAACTCCATGCGCAGGTGTTCCAGATCTTCGATCAGGGTGGCGGTCCGGCTGACGTCGTCCGCCAACTAAAGCTCTCGGTTGAAGAAACCAAGAGGCTCCACGAAGAATACCTAGAGATGAAGAAACGGCATGCATGCTTGGAGTGTTCAATAATCATATCCCTGATGCGGTGAACCCTCTCCATAAAGGGACTGGTGGAAAATGCATGCATGTTATAAACGCTGATCATCGCCTCTAAATTCATGAAACTACTCTTAAAACGCGGGGGAAAATTAGGGGTTTTACCGAAACGTTGATATAAACGGAAATGTTGAAGGCTTTTTAAATGAGGGTTGTGCTTCGCATAAAAGCGACGTACAAACATGGGAGAAGGCTTACAAAATTTGCGACCTAACCTTAACGTATTCCACAATCCCTTATCATCAAAGAAAGGCATCTCACTAACATTCAGATAATCCCCCTCAACTTCATCCTCAGCCCAGAACTGTATCCTTTCAACCGTTTTAAGACTTAACAGATCAAAAGACACAAGATGATAACCCTCTTTGCTACTTCGTATGCATGCATGGGAAAAGCCGAATACAAAGGCAAAGTTATGAGCGGAAGAGAGGTTATGGAAAAAGCCGGAATAGAAACGGTTCGGCAGAGTTTAAGGAAGGAACAGCCCTTAACAACGGCACCCAATTGATAACGGCGACCGCGGCATCAGCAGTTCATGATACCGAAAAACCTAATCAAAACAGCAGAGGTCACAACCGCGCTAACTCTAGGCTTCAGACATGGTCTTACAGAAGTCGATACATGAAGGCTTTGGGCTCAGCGTTGCAGAAGCCCTTTGGAAAGGGGTCCCGTGGTCGGAGGAAACGTCGGCGGAATTCCGCTGCAAATTATTGATGGTGCAAATGAATTCTTAACGAACACCGTAGAAGACGCCGCTGAAAAAAACGTTATATCTGTTAAGACATCCGGAGGAAGCCAAAAATGGGTAAAAGCGGTAGAAAGCACGTGCTGAAAAACTTTTTAATTACAAGTCATCTGCTTCACTATTGTTGTCTAAATAACTAATTTTACATGGTGCGGCCGCCGGGATTTGAACCCGGGTCGTCAGCGTGGCAGGCTGATGTCCTAACCAAACTAGACTACGACCGCTCTTCCGCTAAACTACAAGTTCAACAAGGCTTCTAAAAACCTTTTTCAAGAATTGCACCAAATTGAGACGCTGAAACACTGGAAACTACGTATACAGATTTCGGAAATACTTCGATTTTTGATATATATCCAATTTCGACACAAAGGTGGAAAAAGCTTTTCAGCAATAGGTCAGTGGTGCCGCGGGGGAGACTTGAACTCCCGACAACCCGGTCTTCAGCTTCACCCTCAAATAGATTACTATCGAGTCGGGTGCTCTCCCAGTCTGAGCTACCGCGGCCAGTAATCAACATGATTCGCACGTTTATTTTTAAGTTTTCGGAGGACAGCTCTTACTGGTCAAAACTAATAGCATAGACTGTGCATTTTATATTGTGGGTGTAGTGGCTGAGTTGAGCATCGGAGTCTGGATTGTTGTCCCTCCTCCTTTTCTTCAACGATATTTAAGTTGCCCGAGATGCGGAAGACGCGTTTCCATAGTTTCCAATTATTGCAACTTCTGTGGAACCTTGCTACGTCCTCAATCAGTGTGGGCTTTTGCGTCTAGAATCTGTTCCAAATGTAAGAGTCGAATTCCTTTCGTAGCCCGATTCTGTCCTGAATGTGGACAAAAGCAATGACCAATTCTCTTGTATACCTGTAAGAAAGAGTTTGCAGATTTTTAGAGAATCTTTCCGTCCCTCATGATAATTTCCTTTGTGTCAACGACTTCAATCGTTGCGCTTGGATGAGTTACAAAATCCCAATGCATACTCGACTTCGAGGTTCCGCCATAACTGAAGTTTGAGCCGAAGGCAACGTGAACTGAACCGCCTAACTTCTCGTCCGTGAGAATGTAGCCAATTGCCCTGTCGATTGCAGGGTTGCAGCCTATACCCAACTCTGCGATGTTCGTTGTTCGGACTTCTTTCTCTTTCTTGTCGATTTCCACGCATCGATTAAAGGAATCAATCATTTGGTCACGATTGGTTCCTGCCTTACACTCGTCTAGCAGCAACTTTCCGTTCTTAAAGTGAAGCGTTACGTCTTTGATGATTTTGTTGCTGAAGCGGTCAATGGTGATGGGGCAGTATATGGTTCCCTCGCCTACTGTTTCGTGTGGCGCAATGAAAAGTTCTCCAGCTGGCAGGTTATTGCCTAAATCGTTAATTTCTATATCATGGTCATCGACTATGCCATCGTCCTCGTTGATGCGTCTCCCCTTAATCTTGCAGGTGAAATCTGTGCCCTTTCCGTCAGTTATGTGAAGCACATCTTTTCCCCGTAGACGTTTAGCCAGCCTAGAACAGTTTTCTTTCAGCGTCGAAGCAGGAACCATCATGCCTTCGATGATTAAACGCTCTAGCGCGTCGTAATCTATGCCGTAGAATTTTGCCGCTTCAGGCGTAGGCCAGCCAGCATAAGTCCATTTTTTGCCTCTACCCGTTTCTTCGCCGTAAAGCTCTTTTCGAATGGGAACCGTGGCTTTTTGCCTTGTAGCCATCTTTTCTCGGGAAAATCTGGTCTGAATTTCCGGATCTTGGAAGGGTTCGACGATGATGTATGCATCTATTTCTTTGACCATTCCTAAGTAGTGTTTGGGAGTGATTTCAAGACTTTCTTTCGGAATCTCGTCGTACACTCTTGCTGAGTAACTGTCGGAGGTAGCTGAAATTATTGGAGAGGCGCCACGTTTGTAGCAGAGGATGCCGATTTCTTCAAGCAACTCTTGAGTATGGGTGCCTCCGCGTATGAGAACGGCTTCTCCCTTCTTGAGGTTCATACCGTTCACGATGGCCTCAGCGCATTTCACAATTTTTTCTTTCGTAATCATTGCAAATACCTTCCGTCTTAGTTTTTTAGTAAGGGTTGAAGCAGTATTTATTTCTCATGGTAAGGGGGTAAATGTTGGATGCAGACCAATTACGGGTCCGAGTTTAACAAAATTATCTCTGTTAATTGAAAAAAACGTTTAGAATAAATTGAAGCGGTTCTATAATGAACCTAGAATCAATACCTTCTCGATTCTCTTTTCTTCGCCCAGCATTCTCTGCAGTAAACTGGTCTGCTAGGATCGGGTTTGAATGGAACTTCACATTCTTGGCCACAATCTGCACAGACGGCTTTATGCATTTCTCTGGGTCCGCTGGATCTTCTTTCTCTGTATGCCACTAATTCACACTCCTTTGTTTGAACAAGAATCAGATCTCTTCAGAATCTTGGTTCTTGCGTATTTATTCATGCAATGCTAGGCTCCTTATAAATCTATGCTAGGCTCCTTGCAATACATGTTGGTCAGCTGTATTTGAATCAGTGATACGTGGTGCGTTGTTTATATATGACGTTGTATTTTTTTGTATTGTGTGATTATATGAGAACTGTTACCACTGTGAGGTTTGACGAGGAACTATTAAAAAAAGTGGACAAGTAGCTAAAATAGAGCATGTTGATAGAAGCACTATACTTCGTAAGGCAGCTGAGTTGGGCTTAAGAGAGCTTGTACTTCAACGTGCTTTGGATGTTTATAGGCGGGGTCTTGTCTCCGTGTGGAAGGCAGCTGAGTTAGCTGACGTACCTTTGTGGCGTTTCCTCGATGTTTTGAAAGAGAGGGGAATCGGTTTCAAGACTTCCGAGGAAGATTTGAGGGAGATGATTGAGGAGTATTTATGAAGGCGACAATTAATGCGTCGCCGTTAATTTTCTTGGCAAAAATCGACAAAATTAATCTTCTAGGCATGATTTTGACGGATTTTCGCGTAACCGACATCGTCTGGGAGGAGGCCGTCAAAAAGGGTCTAGAACATCGGCATGTTGAGGCTGAGTTTATTCAAAGGATTGTAGGCAATGGGGTTGTTGAAGCGGAAAAAGAGAAAGCAGAGAAGATGGCTGAAAAATTTGGCATCCACATTGGAGAAGCTTCCACCATACTTCTTGCTAAAAAACTCTATTTCGAGCATGTGCTAGTTGACGATAGAGTAGCTATAAAGGTTGCAAAATCATGGGATTAAAACCCTTGAGTACTCCTTTCATTCTACTTGAGGCATTAAAGAAACATCACCTAACGTACGGACAATTCGTGAGCTGCTTTGAAAAACTGACTTCTTATGGCTACTACATAAGCCCAGTTCTCTCAAGAGAAATCTTGAAGAGAGCCGAAGAAACGAAAGCAGAAACATAGTTGCAAATGAAACTTAAATGTGGGCCGGGCCGGATTTGAACCGGCGATCTTCGCCGCGTGAGGGCGACGTCTTAACCACACTGGACTACCGGCCCTACTCCAACGTCTATAATTTACATAAAGTACATAAAGTAAGTATTATTTTTATTTCTAACCACGC
>DAOVDC010000043.1 GCA_030669695.1 Candidatus Bathyarchaeota archaeon | reverse complement strand
ATCATTTCATTCTTCTAATCCATCTTTCCTTTTGGAAAAGCATTATGAAACAGAAAACAATATTCACAATTCACAATTGTTACGTACAAATTAGTCTGTAAACTTACCGAGTGAATTCGATGGAAAATCCGTTCAGCACTTACCACCAAAAAAATATAGGGTGTCTAAAAAGAGAGAGAATAACGCAAATAACGTAACAAAACAGTCAACCCAAATTTCTGACGCCTTACAAATCAACAGAGCTCAGAGCTGAGCGAAAAATAGTGTACATAGCAACTTGATGATGGTAGTCGGTGGGTCATTACCATGCGCTTTTATCATGCTGGTAACAAAACTTATAAATGGTAACACAACTCCTATTCTACGGTGGACATATGGCGCAAGTAGCAACTAGATTAAAGGGAAAGCTTCTTGACGATCTCAAGCTAATAGAGAGTGAAGAGAGAACGGATAGGGCAACAATTCTTAGAAAGCTTCTAGCGGTCGGAATAAGCTACTGGAAGCTTGAACACGCCCTAAAATTGTACATGAACAGAAAGGCTACCACTTGGAAAGCCGCCGAAATAGCAGGGTTGTCACTCTACGAGTTCATCGACATCCTAAGAAGCAGAAGAATACCTGCACAGTACACTATAGAGGACCTCGAAGAGGATTTAAGAGGACTCGTGAAGTGATTGGTCGTTGTAAATTCTACCCCACTTCTCTATCTAACTAAAATAGGAAAACTTAGAAAAATTATTGAACATTTCGGGCTGATAGTTATTCCAGAGGCAGTCTACGATGAAATAGTACGTAGAGGAATGGCGTTAGGAAAACCAGAAGCACAAGTAATCAACGAATCAATCAAAGACGGACGAATCAAAGTTGAAAAAGTGAAGAAAATCTTGGGTGAAATCAAGGGATTACACAGAGGGGAAGTAGAAGCCTTATCACTGGCTAAAGAAAGAAGAGATGCAATCATCATAGACGACAAATCAGCATACGAATATGCCAAGATCCTGAGAATAAAGGCGCTAAGAAGCATAAGAGTGATGCTGACCTTGATGAAAGACAGAGAGTTGACATTTGACGATTTGAAGAAGAATCTGCGGCTGTTGTCTCAATCAGGATTCTGGTTAACCGCTGACGTGTATGCAAGGATACTTGAAGAAGCACGAGCTGTTTCAAGCACAACATGAGACTAAAAATAATCCATACAACACCTCCAAAACCCTTTTGCAGAGTATTAAAACAACGTTCGCTCTTTATGTTGGCACAAATCTTTGGAGAGGATTTTCCTTGAGAACCCTCTGAAGCTGAGAATAGCTCAGACCTTTCACAACATCTCCGTATATTTCACATTTCCCCAAAAAACTCGTTTTTTCAGGGCTTCGAACAACAACTTCCACCTCGTTACCAGAAGAAAGAACAAGATAAATGTGAAATGATGATTCCTTTTTACCTCGTTTCGTCACCGAACACCACTCCGTCCTCACAACTTTGAAAGAACCTTTTACAAGGCTGTCAAGAACGGCGTTATGATCCGAAGAAAACGTGGTTACATCTATGTCACTGTTTCGGTGGGCGGTTCCTCGCCAAACGCTTCCAACAAGCCTAGGATGGAAAGCCTTCAAGACATCCATTATTTGGAAAGCTTCTTTTCGCATCTGAAGTAGCCGCTCACGTCTTGATGACCCCTCCTGTTCTTCAGCGATTTCGTCAAGTTCCTCAGCCACTTCTGCGTTGCTTGGGAGAATCCGCATCCCTAACGTTTGTGCCGCTCTACTCTTTGCTTGCTTGTACTCTTTCTCCTGCGATGTATAAAGCAGAAGGGCTGCCTCTCGAGCAACTCGCCTTCTCAAACCAGCTGAACGATTATTTTCCAAGGGTTCTCTCCCGTAGGGCACTATGGTTTCAAGCAAAAGCTGAATGTTTTACGCGACAACTGCCGGTTGAAGGGTAAGCTTGGACTTTCGGATGCCCACATGGCGTAAGGGCGCTATCTTCTTTGCCTCATTGTAAATGTCAGACGCAATTTTTCCCAGTACAACTTCTTGAACAAACTGATCAAACGTAAGCACGGCTGCTTTTTCTTCAACAATTCTTTTTATAATGGCACGTATTATCCTTTCTTGGGAAGTTTTAATCCGCGAGAGAGTGAACGCAGAAACCGCCAACCTTAATTGATAACCATCCTTAGTCGTGATACTGAGGGTGCCCTCTACTCGCGTCGTTCTTCTTCGAACAAGACTCCTTAGATAGTCTCGGGAATACTCATGTCCCTTAAAAACGGTGTGAGCAATCTTACCCTCCACATCGGTGACACGGAAATACATTTTTAGGTATTGATGAGCAAAATCGTCAGTAATATCATAAAGCGTGGCGTCCACAATCCTTCCAACGAGCTTCGAGGAATCGTCAGAAGGCAATGTTCCTAATTCAGATCCCCCGAAATACGGTGGAGACATAACAGTGTACAAGCTTTTGCCACGCCACTTATCTCTGACACGTCTTTTCTTCTTTGAAGACACGATGAACCTCCTTGTGACTGGAAAG
The DNA here is from genome assembly GCA_030669695.1 of Candidatus Bathyarchaeota archaeon. The sequence goes on along the minus strand of DAOVDC010000043.1, from coordinate 3,642 downwards.
ATTTCGCGCAGAAGTATTAAAAGCTTTAGCGTTTATTGAGAGGAATTCAGATAATTTAGTCATCCTATCCTTTCAATCCCACTCATAAACGGTCTCAAGACCTTGGGAATCACAACAGAGCCATCTCTTTGCTGAAACTGTTCTAGAATGGCTATCATGGTTCTTGAGGTTGCCAAGGCTGTGTTATTCAAGGTATGGACGAAGCCAGCTGGAGCCTGACCCTTCTTCTCTCTGAATCTAATATTCAGCCTCCTCGCCTGATAATCCGTGCAATTAGAGTTGCTGCCGCTCTCTCTGAACTCCCTGTCAGCCATCCAGACCTCTATATCATACGCTTTTGCTGCCTTCGCAGTCATGTCACCACTGCAAAGACTCACAACACGATGGTGTAATCCCAATTTCTGATAGAGCTCCTCCGAATTCTTCTGCAACTCCTCAAGAAAATCCCAAGACTGTTCCGGCGGACAAACGATGAACTGCTCAATTTTGTTAAATTGATGTGTTCTGAAGAGACCCTTTGTGTATTTTCCATGGGTTCCAACCTCTCTTCTGAAACAGGCGCTGACGCCGACGAGTTTTATGGGTAGATCTTGCAGCTCGAAGACTTCATCTATGAACATGCCGCCCAGAGGGTATTCAGCCGTGGGTATCAGATAGAGTTCGCTGTCTTCAATCTTGTAGCTAGCCTCAGCAAAATCGAATGGATCGCCTATCATCCCTTCGTAGGCTTTTCTGTTTACCAGGTAAGGGGGCTCGATCAAGGTGAAATCTTTTTTCATGAGGAAAAATATGGCAAATCGCTGTATCGCCAGATCCAGCAGAACCAACTCGTTCTTTAAGTAGTAAAATCCTGCCCCGACTGCCTTTGCAGCTCTCTCAGATTCTATTAGTCCAAGATCTGATGCTATCTCTAGATGGCTTTTCGGTTCGAAATCGAACTTTGGCTGTTTTCCCCAGACTCTTATCTCAACGTTATCTTTTTCATTCTTTCCTATGGGAACTGAGTCGTGGAGAAGGTTTGGAAGTCTAAGTAAAATGTTGTTTATGTTTTCCTTGTACTTGTCCACTTTTTCTGTCAATACATCGATTTTCTGTGCAATCTCATTTACTTGCTCAATCTTCTCTCTGGTGTCCTTTCCCTTTTTCTTCAGTTGTGCAATTTCAGATGTTATCACATTTTTCTTGTGTCTTAGATTATTCAGCCTAGTCAGCGATTGTCTCCAATTCTTGTCGTATTCGATCAACTTGTCAAGCATCTTTAGCTTTTCAGCGTCTCCTCTTTTCTCTAGGCTATCTCTCACAATGTCAGGGTTCTCACGAATCAAGTTTATATCTAGCATGATAGGCTCCTTCTCCAAGCTTTAGTGCAACTATAACCATCTGCTGTCCAGAGTTTATCATAGCTTTAATATATTAACCTATACGACCTACTCAAACTTTTTTGCTGCCAAAAAGGCTTTTTCTGCGATGGAGACGCAGCATAAAAGGTCGTCAATTGTCGCTATGAATGTTTGAAGCTTTGTTTCGCATGCCACCTTCGTGAACACTTTGGAACCCTTTTTCGTCGTTTTTATGGACAAGCCTGACGGAACCTTCACGTTGTCTGGTGACACAGCTTTGGCAACTGCTTCTGCTTCTCGTTTGTTTTGATAGGAAAGTTTGATTTCAGCCTCCAAGCTACGTCTCCTCTAACTGTTTTTTGACGAGCTTATCTACAAGTTTGACGAAGGATTCTACATTTTTTATTGGCACATGAGCCCCAGCGGCGATGTTGTGTCCTCCTCCTCTACCTGAGTATTTTTCAGCAGCAACACGTAATATGTCTCCAAGGTTGAGACCCCTGTTCGTCAAGAGAACTACTGTCCTCGCCGAAATCTTAACCATATCTTCACCAGAAACTTTGGAGTAGGCGATTATTGGTTTTTCACGGTTCGGAAGACTTGCCGAAAGGATAGAAGATAGTGCCCCTATCACTCTATCATCAATGAAACCTTCTCCCCGCACCACATAGACGTTGTCCAACTCTTCTATACGATCAGGCTTTTCTGTCAGCCAACTCAAGTATTTGGTGATGGTTCGCCGATATCCTCTTAACACTTCGTTGGCTTGTTCAAGTGCGGTTCCTCGGTCTCCCATACAGATCGCCACGCCGAGACCCGCCTTGTCAAGTCGTCCCGTGGCATTGAGAAGGACTGTGAACTCCCGTGCGTCTCTTAGCGGAGTCCAAGGTTCTTCATGAGTTAATGTGTAAACGTTTCCAAGCAAACTTAACGCTACTTCGCTGGGAAATTTTTTTGACGCAAAGTAGTCGGCGAGTGCAGAAAAAAGCTTCTTTTTCTCTTCTTCTGAAAGGTCTCTCAATGCACGCCATTTGTCCTTCTTTTTCGGTTTGATTCCTAGGCTTACAAGGAAGGCTAGACTTTTGTCCTCCTCTCCGCTTATGCCTGGTATGAACGGGTTTGTGACGTAGGCTAATGCTTGGTGAATGGGCCGTGTTTCTCTCCCGAAAAAGAGAAGGTCAGTTTCAAGTTTGAGGTAGCCTCCACTTACCGCGTCCTCCACAATCATTTCGTTAACGCCCCCCAACTTTCGTTGCTCATATTTGTCTTGCATGTCTCCGAGTGCGCCAACTACGGCGATAGGAGCCAAATCAATGTTTTTTTTGTCAATGGCTTTGGCGACGAAATACGTTACGCCTGACCCGCTGAGGTCTCGAGATCCATCTATTCCGTGAAGGTGAGGGTTTACTTGCGTGAATGTTGAGGCAGCTTCCCCGGTAGGTTGATGGTGGTCAAGGATGAGTACGCGGTTGCTGGAAAGCTTTTTGTTTAAAAGGTCGAGGTAGCCACTTCCTAAGTCAGTAAATATCGTTAAAGGATGCTTCTCTGCAGCTATTTCATTAACCAAATTTTCATCTATCCACCTTTCAATTTGAAGGCGGAATGTTCCTTCTAAGCGAAGCAGAGACTTTCCGATGATCCCTGCTGCAGATAGTCCATCTGCATCTAGGTGAGAAACAATGTGAATTGCTTCATCTTCTCCAACGCTTTTCAAAATAATTTCAGCGGCATTAGAAGCGCTGGCTAGAAAAGCGTCGATCTGTTTTTTTTTGACGGACATGCAAGATCCCAGAAACTAGACTGGAGACGCAATTTTTGCTTTGTATTTCCAGTCTGTCGGCAGCAAACCCTTTCGTTTATAATACCTTGCGATTTTGTAAATTCTGGACTCGATGAGTTGAAGGTCCCGTTTATTGTGCAAGTCCTTCCTGTTTTTTTCAAGATGAACATGAAGGCGTGCAGCCTTTTTCAGCAATTCTCCCAAGTCTTCGGGAATGGAAGGTGCTAACCCTGCGTCCCCTAAAATTTGAGTCACAGTTCTTCCTACGATGGGTTTGACTAGGGGAATACCATGTTGGTCGCGCAGGATGATTCCGATTTTGCTAGGTGGATGCCCTTCTTTCGCGAGCTTGACAACCATGGCCTCCACTTCTTCTGGCGTATATTTGCACCATCTGGGAGGCCTTTTGCTAACTGGTCGAATAGAGTGTGAACTTCCCTTTTCCTTCTTTCCCAATTCTTGTCCTCCAAAGGACTTTAAGAGCGAGAGACTGCTGATATTTAAAACCTTCGTTGAAAGGTC
>DAOVDC010000004.1 GCA_030669695.1 Candidatus Bathyarchaeota archaeon | reverse complement strand
TCAAAGGAAGATCCCGTGCTATTCCTCGTTCCAGCAGTGTTCTCCAAAAGAAGAACCACCTTATTATCGACCTCAGAAAAGGAGCTGTTAACTGACGCAATGATTCTTTTGAACCCCTCTTTCTTCCCATGACCCAAATGGCTACCAAGATGCGTGACAACATAAGGAACACCCAACTCCCCAGCTCTACGCAACTCATCCCCAAGAGCCTCAACCGACTTACGATAAACATCCTCCTTCGGAGAAGCAAGATTCAAAAGATAAGACGTATGAATAATGACCGGCCATATCCCACTCTGCTTCAACTTCTTTCTGAAGCTTTCAACCTCCCTGAAGTCCAACTTTTTGGAGCGCCAACCACGGGGATTACGAGAGAACATCTGCAATGTGTCACATCCCCGCTCCACCGCTCTGTCAACAACTCTATCAATCGAGCCTGCAATTGACAAATGCAAACCCAACTTCACTTTCACGCCATCACGCATCCATAAACCACGTACCCAAAAACTGAATACTCAGCCATTTCTGTTCTTAAACAATAGAGACTTTAAAGTTTGCCAAAGCTAAATGCAGATGTGGACATGCATGCATGCTTTGCCGTTCAGTGGTATCGGTTTTCAGCGATACTATCGGTTTTGAGTGCCAAGTATTTGCAGAGTCTTGGAATGGACATTGAAGTTGTTATGACCTCAGAATTGTTGCCGGAAAAGAATACAGATTAAATGTTTAACCACTGTGCGGATGGACGTACCCTTTGGTCTGAGAGTACACCCGTAAAATAATAGGTGAAGAATATTTTGTTTAACACTTATGGAATTTTAACCAGTCCTTTACGCAAGTGAGTTGTCTTGAATTAGTCTTTGATCACTTCCAACACTCTTCCATAGAGATGTCTCCCGCAAACCCTTTTTTTCCATTTTCCTTAGTGTCTCATTTGAATTTACTAAGGTAATCGGAAAAAAATATAACAGCGCGCCTTGATACCCAAAGTATATATCTTTTGGTATACCCCGAAGATACCAATAAAAGAGATTTTTAGGCAGGTTCTTCTAAAATGATGTCCTATTCTATATTTAAATTCCATAAACTATAAATTCAAACTTACGGTTTGAAAACAAGGATTAAATAATAGTAAACGTAGTATACGTATGAGGGATATGGACATGGAAAGGGTTTTTTGTGGAAAAGTGAAAAGCGACAAAACCCGTGCAGTTCTACAGAAATCAGTAGAACGAGTTATCGAGAGAAACAAGAAAGTATTTGATAAATTGGCTAAAAGTTGAAAAGACTTAACAACCTCCCGTCCCCAATTCTCTTTTTATGGAAATAGTGCTGGATGAAGAGTGGCTCAAGATCTTCTACAATAGTCTGGTTAGTTTTTACAGAAATACAGATTACCCCATAACTGTTGGATATAATGAAGGAATGATTAGTGTATGCATAGAAAGACCTTTAACAGGAATCTACGGTTTAATTCCATTTCCACATTTACTGCATAAAGCAACTGCGCTTATGGATACAATAATAACCTTTCATCCTTTTGCTGATGGCAATAAAAGGGTTGCTTTATTGGCAACATTCTATTTCCTATATTGGAATGGATACGACCTGAAAATCCCCGAAGATGCTGATGAATTTACAATAGAGATCGCAAAAGGAAAGCATAGACTAAATGATATTCTTTCATGGTTAGTTCGTCATTGCAGAAGAAACCCTGCTTCGATTTTTAGAAATATCTTCTGTGGTTTTTATATAGATCTGTGGAACGATTTTCCTCAGCTAAGAAGTCTAATAGAAATTGTTCTTCCTTTGTTTGTTCCATTCTATCCTTTCATGTATTTTAGATATGTCATTCGTAGAAAGAAGCCCAATAAGTTAGGTCAAAAGACTTAACAGTATCGGGTGGGCGGAAGGTTTTAAGAGAACATATGTTCTATACATAGAACGATTGTTCGATGAATAACCCATTTCATTATCCCGGACTTCGCATTCTCGTTGTCTTTTTCAACGAGCCATATCGCGACTTCCACCTGCGGGAAATAGCAAAACTTGCCGATGTAAGCCCAAGCACAGCGAAGAGATTCCTCGACTTCTACAGTGAAAGCAAGTTTCTCATAAAGAGTAGGAGAGCTAACCTTGTGTTGTTTAAGGCTAATCTGGAAAACCTCAGCTTCAGATATATGAAACTCAGTTACTTCATGATGCAAGCGAAGCCGTTGACAGATTTCTTAAAGGATACCTATCCAAACTCTTCGATCACATTATATGGAAGTTGCGCTCGAGGAGAAGACGATCCGGAAAGCGACGTGGACTTGCTTATCGTGGGGAGGAAAACAGAACGGTTTAACTTGGGCAAATTCGAGAAGAAAATGGAAAGAAAAGCCACCATCCTCATCTACACTCCACATGAATGGGAAGAAAAAGCAAAAAAGGACAAGGCATTCTATGAGAGAATATTAGTTGGCGGCATCGTGCTTCAAGGCAACCTTCCGGTAGTGAAATAATGCGATTGAATGAATGCTTCAGAAAGAGACTTTTAAGAAGGAAAAGACCAGACCTAGAAAAAAGTGAGATCAATTGAGGTTGCTGATGCATGCATACGTGGTTTAACATAGATCGTTTACATTTTAACATTCAAAAGTGTAAAAAACGGGTAAAACTCCAAAAATCGGGGAGCGTATGTTAAAACTAATGCATGCAGAAGGGGAAGTAGTTACATAGGGTCGCTTTCTTTTTCTAAACCTGCGGTTCATTGGCTCTCTTTTCTAGGTTTCGGACTGGTCACCAGAAGAGTCACCACGACTCCAGCTAAGGTGCATACTGCTCCAACGAGAATGGAAAGGACAATTAGAATGGGTAGAAAGGACACATCAATACTTATTGATGCTTCAGGAGTTTGGGCAACACCTGAAATCATCAAGTCCTTGTTTAACCAACTAGCCTTTCCATCGTATTTGAGAACTTCCAGCCAAGCTTTGTACTGGAAGATTTCTCCTATTCTAAGATCTATTTTGGACAAGTCGCCTTTCGAAAGCACCAGCTCTATCGGTTTGGAACCCCCCAGAGCGAAATTGTAAACTGCTTTCTGGAAGGGAGAATGATCTCCTACTAACTTATCCTCAGTAAGGACAAACAGCGTTATCTCCGTGTCTCCGCTTATCGGGCTTGTAATGACCAGAGGATAGTAGAGGAAGTCTGAGTTGAATCTGTAGAGTATTGGATCCACACTTCCTTCTTCTGGAGAAACTGTTATCAGATCTAGAACGTAATAGCGGAATCCTCTGTTCATGTAATCTTCGATTACTGACTCAAAGCTTCCTAGGGACACAGTATCATTCACGCCACTATTCTCCAGAAAGCTTGTCATCCAACCGCCCAGTTCAGAGGTGTCACTTGCCTTAACCACTGTGATGTTGTGGGCACCTATTTCATCGTGGAAAATAACTTCAACGCTTCCAGAACGGGCTTGATCTTTCGTACCGTAATGGCCCATCCATGTGGCTTCACTCCAAATTTGACTTTGAATTTCTTCGAAGGATTGGAAGCTTGCAGCCTCCACAGTAGGTTTTGAAGGAAGAGGAAGAATCTCTAAGACTAGGGTTTCTTGACTGGATGTTACGTCTGTTGAGAGTATCATTATTTCCTCGTTTCCGTTCCATGCGAGGATTGCTTTCTGTCCCGGCTCGTAGACTGAGACATCAGGCTCAATGGGAATCATGCCTCTGTCAGCATAGACAGAAGGGAAACACAGGGAAACCAAGAAAAACAACGCAACTACACAAATAAAACGAAGCTTCTGCAAATGGACACCCTTCAGTTCTTAGTTTTCTTCCCTTATAATACTAAGGATTAGAACATCCAGACAAACAGTGTTCTACTTTCTAGAACAAATGGATAACGAATGCATGCAGGAAAGTAACCAGAATAAGCCACAACCCCCCCCATTCTTTTCTACAATGTAAAAATGGCTGATGCATGCATGCAAGACATAATTGATTCCATAGATGATATAGAATCCTTCACTGAAAATATGATCCTAATAGGCTCCAAGTATTGTCTCAGTTACTACAAGGATGCATGTACGTCGCCGTTTAGAATCCTTATTCATCCTCCTCTTCCTCTTCCCCCACAACGGGATACAACGTAACCTCCACAGTGTAACCGTCTAGACTCTCTTCTTCAGACTTTAAAAACTCCTTGATTGTAACCTTCGGAACCGTCAGTCTGCCGTCCGTACCCATCCGACCATAAAACTCTTCATAATGACGACCGAGCTTCAAATGCACCTTGAACACTTCCCCGGGCTCCAACTTGAACCGCCACCTGACCAAGACTGGAATATGTATCATCCGATTCTTCTGAACGACAGCTTTAAAGCTCACGGCTTGAGTTAAGGGCAAACCGGCTCACGTTTCCATATCTTTTCCTATCTTTTCCCATCTTTCCCTATCTTTTTGCATCTTTTTGTATCTTTCTGCATCTTTTCCCATCTAATCCTATCGTGACTTGAGCAATATTCAAACGCTGTTCACAAAAAGAAGCTCACTTCAAGCTTTTCAAAAAAATAGGTAGGGGGTCTAGAGAGAGAATAAGAGAAAGTGAAAAACCCAAACACAAATACAAAACAGAACACCCATAAACACAAGAAACAAGCAGAAACAACTTTTTAGGACGAACAATAATATGGTAACCAAAATCATCGGAGGCAGAAAATCAAGTGTTTGACGAACACAAACTCAGCGAAATCCACAAAAAAAACAAAAACTGGAAAGAAAAAATAGTTCCAGAATGGATAAGCAGACATCCTGAAAGAAAAAATGATTTTCATACTTCATCAAACATACACGTCAAAAGATTATACACACCAGAAGACATCAAAAACATCGATTACACACGAGACCTAGGCTTCCCAGGAGAACCCCCATTCACAAGAGGCTTACACGCAACCATGTACAGAGGACGCCTATGGACCATGAGACAATTCTCAGGATACGGAACAGCCCAACAAACAAACAAACGATTCAAATACCTACTCAAAGAAGGCGAGACGGGATTAAGCATAGCATTCGACTACCCAACCATACTGGGCTTGGACTCAGATCACCCATTGTCGCTGGGCGAAGTAGGCAAATGCGGAGTAGCAGTTTCATCCTTACAAGACATGGAAGTCCTATTCAATGGAATACCCTTAGACAAAGTAACCACCTCCATGACCATCAACGGACCAGCAACCATGCTACTAGCAATGTACATCGCAATAGGAGACATGCAAGGAGTACCTAGAGAACAGCTTGGAGGCACAACCCAAAACGACAACCTAAAAGAATTCCACGCACAAAAACTATGCATATTCCCACCAAAACCCTCAGTCAAACTCGTCACAGACATCACAGAATACTGTGCCAAACATTTGCCTAAATGGAACCCCATAAGCATCAGCGGATACCACATCCGAGAAGCAGGCTCAAACGCAGTGCAAGAACTCGCCTTCACACTAGCAGACGGAATCGCATACGTAGAATCCGCAATCGAACGAGGACTAAAAGTAGACCAATTCGCACCCAGACTCTCATTCTTCTTCGCAGCCCACAACAACTTCCTAGAAGAAATAGCCAAATTCAGAGCAGCAAGAAGACTATGGGCTAAAATCATGAAAGAACGATTCAAAGCCACAAAACCACGATCACAATGGATGAGAATGCACATCCAAACATCCGGATGCACACTAACAGCAACGCAACCTATTAACAACGTCATACGAGTCGCATTCCAATCCTTAGCAGCAGTACTAGGAGGCACACAATCACTACACACTAACTCATTCGACGAAGCACTAGCCCTACCATCTGAAGAGGCAGTCAGAGTAGCTCTACGAACCCAACAGATAATCGCCCACGAAAGCGGAGTAACAGACACCGTAGACCCGTTCGCAGGATCATACTGCATAGAAGCCTTAACGAACGAAATGGAAGAACACGCAATGAAATACATCGACAAAATAGACTCGATGGGCGGCGTAGTCGCTGGAATAGAAAAAGGATTCTTCCAAAAAGAAATCGCTGACAGCGCTTACAAATATCAAAAGGAGATAGAGAACGAAGAAAGAACTCTAGTCGGAGTCAACGAATACGTTGTGGAGAAAGACTGGATACCCATAAAACTCCTAAGAATAGGGCAACAAGCAGAAAAAGAACAAGTAGACGGACTGCAAAAACTGAAAAAGAAACGAAACAACAAAAAAGCAAAAGATGTGCTTAACAAACTGCACAAAGCCGCTGAACATGACGAAAACCTGATGCCCACAATAATAGAAGCCGTCAAAGCATACGCTACGATTGGAGAAATCTGCGACGTACTCAGAAACGTCTACGGACAATATAAAGAGCAGATTATAATTTAGAGCGGCGAACCGAAAAAATGAACACAAAAAGAAAAATCAGAATCGTAGTCGCAAAACCAGGACTTGACAGCCACGACAGAGGAGCCAAAGTCATCGCAAGAGCATTTAGAGACGCCGGCATGGAAGTCATCTACACAGGGCTATGGCAAACACCCGAACAAATCGTAGAAACCGCACTACAAGAAGACGCAGACGTAGTCGCCCTAAGCATACTATCAGGCGCACACATGACACTCTTCCCAAAAATAACCCAATTAATGAAACAAAAAGGACTAAACGACATCCTAGTACTCGGAGGAGGAGTCATACCCGACGAAGACATCCCAGCACTAAAAAAAATCGGCATAGCCGAAGTATTCGGACCAGACACCCCCACAAACACAATCATAAAATTCATCAAAAAACACACACAAAAAACATAGTCCACCGACTCCTCAAAAACACGGGATCCACATTGAACCAAATCAAACAACTCGTCAATGGCGTACTCAAAGGCAACCATCGATCCATAGCTAAAACCATCACCCTCATAGAAAACAACCCAACAGAAGCCCAAAAAGCCGTATCCCAACTCTATCCACACACAGGCAAAGCGCACATAATAGGTGTAACCGGACCCACAGGCTCAGGAAAAAGCACACTAATAAAAAGACTGGTCGAAGAACTACGAAAAAAACGAAAACGCATAGGCATAGTCGCAGTAGACCCAAGCAGCCCCTTCACAGGCGGAGCATTCCTCGGAGACCGCATACGCATGCAAAAACTCAGCACCGACAAAGAAGTTTTCATTCGAAGCATGGCAACAAGAAACAGCCCCGGCGGACTAGCGAGGGCTACAAAAGACGCGGTCAAAGTGTTAGACGCTTCAGGCAAAGACATAGTCATAGTTGAAACCGTTGGAGCCGGACAATCCGAAGTTGACATCATAAAAGTCGCTCACACCGTAGTTGTTGTGCTGGCTCCAGGATTAGGCGATGATATACAAGCCATCAAAGCAGGTATGATGGAGATCGGGGATATATTTGTGGTGAACAAGGCTGACCGCGAGAACGCAGATGAAGCTGTAATTGACATAGAAACAATGCTGAGCATGGGTTCAGAGAAGGAAAAATGGAAACCACCAGTCATCAAGACAACGGCCGCGAAAGGCGAAGGAACCACAGAGCTTCTCAACCGAATAAACCAACACATGAAATACCTGAAAAAAGAAGGCTTTGACATACAGCGAAGACAAAAAGCTGAAACAGAACTGGTCGAAGCAATCAAACAAAAAACAACTGATTCCATTATAAGCGAGCTGAGGCGCAAGGGCGAATTAGAAAAACTCGTTCAAAAAATTTTGGTAAAGGAAACAGATCCATATTCAGCTGCAGATACACTACTTAGAGACATGCTAAAAGGATTCAAAGCACCCGGTAAGGTAATGGAGAAACCGTGATGACGAAACAACGATTGGAAAAAGGACTAACCCAAGTCTATACAGGAGATGGAAAAGGTAAGACATCAGCAGCTCTCGGACTAGCACTACGCGCCATCGGATGGGGTTTCAAGGTTTACATGATTCAATTCATTAAAGGTGGCGACTTCAAATATGGTGAACTCCATATTATCAAGCAACTCCCAGACTTTAAACTGAGGGCTTTCGGCCAAGGCAGATACATTACTGAGGATCCTCCACTTGAAGAGGATGTCAAACGAGCCGAAAAAGCCCTGAAGTTTGCCAGAAAAATCATTAACAGCGGTGAATACGACATCGTTATTTTGGATGAAATCAACGTAGCTCTGTACTTAAAATTGATAAAGACTAAGAAAGTGGTTGAACTAATTGAAAACAAGCCTAAACACGTTGAATTGGTTCTAACTGGTCGTTATGCACCTTCTGAAGTTATTCAGGCAGCTGACCTCGTTACCGAGATGAGGGAAGTCAAGCATCCTTATGCCCAAGACATACGCGGCAGAAAAGGAATCGAATACTAGGACAACATTGTTGGAAGAAAAGTGATTTCTCCGTCAAGAAATCGGTTAACCCGCACTCGTCTTATTCTTCTCTTTTCTCGGGTTCATGCACTAGAAACAGAATTATCAAGATCTCGGGAACAACAAACACTATCGGAATAAGAAACGGAAGTTGAGGAGAGACATGTTCATAGATGAAACCTCCAGCTAACGTACCGAATGCCATTATGAGGTAGTTAACGAAGTTTGAAGACCCAATGATTTTCCCTCGCTGCTCTTTAGGAACTAAATCAGCTTGCAGAGCTGAAAATCCAACCATCAGTAGTATTTGTGCTAGACCAAATAATGGCATACAGACATACAGCTTTGCCAAATCTCCATAGACAAAGAGCAAACTGGAAGGCGCAAGGAGCCCTAGCCCTAAGAGTATCGGAATCTTTCTTCCCACTTTATCAACAAGTTTGCCAACAGGAATGGCAAATATTATCATTGTTACAAAAAGGAACATCCCTAATATCGCCCAGTCAACAGTTGAAATATGTAACACAGATTCGTGCACGATGTTTCCGTACGCATCATAAGTGTCCACCGCATAGACATTGAAAAGAAGCATGCCTAAAGCAAAACCGAGTGTTCCTACCAGATTGGACAAGAAAAGATAGATCGTTGAACGAGGCACCTTCCTCCAAACAGCCACACCCTCTCTTATAGCTCTAGGATAAGAGCTCACGAACTCTCGACGATCTATACTTCCACCCTCACCCACAGTTTCTCGCAATCGTGACCTCAAAGTAGCTGCAATCAAGAAAAGAGCCACCAGAATAAAATAACATATTCTCATACCAGGAACAAACTCGTAAAAGGTTACCAGAAAAGCGGCCACTGCAGGAGCAGGAGTCGTCGCAACACGGGTAATAAGAGTGATAATCGAGAAACCCATACCCCTTTTCTCAGACGGAAGCGAATCTGCGACCATGGCCAAAAGAGCCGGCTGATAGATTAGGCATAAGCTTCCAACCATAGCTCCAACCAAAATCGAATGCCAACTAGGAGCTAAAGCATAAAAAATATATGACAGCGCTACTCCGAAAGTCATTGTTGAAATCAACCATTTTCTTCCATGTCTGTCCGCCAAGTAACCCCCAGGAAACTGAACCAGAGCTAAGGCCAAGAAAGAAACAAACCCTATAACGCCGAGGATTGTCTCTGTGCCCCCTAACGCAGGATCGATAACGTAAAGCGAGTAGTATGTGCCTGGCAGTTCCATAGCAAAATCCATGATGATCCAGCTTAACACAAGAATGGCATAGTTTCCCTGAATGAACGAGAATTCTTGCTTCAGCCTAGAGATGATCGTCAATCGTATTGCTCCTGCGTTTATGCCTATTGTTGGCTTACTTACATTTCAATCTAATAATCGTCTTGGTCACTACGGTTATCTTTTGTGGGAAAAAGTGACCACCTTCTCTGCAAGCATCAAGTAGTTCGCAAACAAAGCGGTGATATATCTCACAAATTCTTCCATTTTGTTTGTGGTTCGCTCTATTCCAACTGTTCTATGGTAGTTTTCGTCAAAGCTTTTATCCGGTCAAATTCCGATATCTCGCCGTAGCCCACAAGCGTAATCGCTGTTCCCTCACGTCCCACTCTAGCTGTTCGCCCAATCCTGTGAAAGTACACTAACGCATCTAACGGGATGTCATAGTTTATTATGTGAGTTATTTCCTGAATGTCTAGGCCTCTTGCAGCAACATCCGTTGCAACAAGCAGTTTCAATTTTCTGTTTCTAAAAGAGTTAAGAACAAAGTCTCTTTGCGATTGTGTGAAGCCTGCATGTAAAGGTCTTGCGTCGTAGCCTCTTTCCCTCAATTTGTCTGCTAGTGTGCTTGTGCCTATGCGTGTTCTGCAAAATATTATGGCCCGTTCTATATGATTTTCGTCTAATATGTCACACAGGATTCTAAATTTGCTCTTAGGGTTTACAACCATGTAATACTGATCTATCTGCGTAAGGGCTATTTCGTCTTTGCTTACAAGTATTTTTTCAGGGTTCCTCATGTATCTGTTACATATATTCATTACAGACTTGTCTATTGTTGCCGAAAAGAGGCTTGTCTGCCTGTCCGCTGGCACCTTTGAAAGTATGTATTCTATATCATCTATGAACCCCATATCCAGCATTCTATCAGCCTCATCAAGAACAACAATTTTCACTGACGCCAGACTTAGGGTTCCTCGCTTCAGATGATCTATCATGCGACCCGGCGTGCCCACAACAACATGTACGCCTCTTTCCAACGCGTATATCTGTTTCCGAATAGATTCTCCGCCGTAAATTGGCAAAACCTTGAATGGTGCGTATTTGTTGAGTCGACTTATGTGTTCTGCAACCTGTATAGCAAGTTCACGTGTAGGCTCCAAGACTAAGCCCTGAACACGGTTGATTCTCGGGTCTAGTCGTTCAATCATCGGAATTCCGAAAGCCGCAGTCTTTCCTGTTCCAGTCTTCGCCTGCCCAATAACATCTTTTCCTTCGAGCAATGGGATTATTGCTTGAGCTTGAATTGGAAAAAGATTACTGAATCCAAGCTCTTCAATGCCTCTCATAACTTCTGAACTTAACGGCAAGTCTTTGAAGTATTCTATTTGCATATATATTTCACTTCTCCTGTCACAAAAATTCCGCATGTAATCTTTCAAAAGCCTTCAAAAGCTTCTTTAATTCAACATGAGTTAATGTGACAACCCGACTAAACAGCAGCCCTCATATAAAAAGGTTTAGCAAGCGCGAAGGAAAATTGGGGTAAATCCAACACGTAACGCGCGGTCACCGTGTCACAACTAGCTCTATACAACTAGCATTTGGTCTTTAGTCGCGATTGTTTGAAGGAGAATTTTGGCTATTCAAGCCTCTTTATCACGTGGTATCCAAACTTCGTTTTTACAGTGGGCGAAATTTGTCCTTTCTGAAGAGCGAAAGCAGCGTTCTCGAATTCCTTCACCATCTTCCCTCTGCCGAATGTTCCAAGGTCTCCGCCACGTTTTCCTGAGGGACAGAGCGAAACTCCCTTGGCGATGTTAGCAAACTTTTCTCCTTTCTTCAACCGTTCCAAAACCTCGTTTGCCTCTTTCTCAGTCTTCACGAGGATATGGGCACAACGAACTTTGTTTGGCATAAAGAGTGGTTACGCTAATTCGTTTATATAAATTATTGATCTATTCATTTCTCGCCAATAGTTGAACGCCAAAACTCATCTTTTCTATGTAGCAGTCACCTGTTTCTTCCAATTCAATAAACCATTTTTTGGGTGTTCAAGAGCAAAGCTTTCAAAAGGCAAAACCATGACAACACTGTGGGGTCATGACACAATGAAGAAAGAGACTGCACACATCGGCATAGTTGCATGCAGTGCAGAAGGAGCCGCCCTCTGTTATCGCACAATCTGCATAGAAGGGATGAAACTGATGGGAAAACACTCACACCCCGAGGTCACCATGCACACCCATCCCCTCAGCAAATACATGCGACACATCTAAGCAGGCAATTGGGACCGTGTAGCAGATTTGATGTTATCGTCGGCAGAGAAAGTGGCAGAGGCAGGAGCAGGTTTCATTATATGTCCCGATAACACAATCTAAACACAAGTATAATGCTTGTTGCGAGACTATAATTGTTCACTTCTTTTCATTTTTGCTTATAGGGTGATGAGGGCTTGTAGGTAAAAGAAGTAAAGGTTATCCCCTAACTGCAATGCATGCATTATGTGTTAACATTCATGTATGCAATTCCCAACCTACTATGTTACAAGATACACTACTTTTTTGAGACGATGTTTCAATTCTGTTGTGTCTTTTGGTGAACGATGTTAACCTGGTGTATCGTTGGTTCTTAGTAAGCTTCTTATTCTCTAAGTTAGAATCTCGCAGTAAGATTGGGGAATAGTAAATGAAAGTTGACATAAATTCAGTCAAACCGAGTCCCTATCAACCGAGGTTAATCTTTGATATAGATGAGCTAAAGCAAGAGATAGAAAGAGATGGGCTTCTTACTGAACTGGTCGTCCGCAAACAAGGCGAAGCTTACGAATTAATTGATGGTGAGAGAAGATTGAGAGCCCTCAAAAAACTCGGTTGGAAGACTGCGCCTGTCCGAGTTGTCCAACTAAAACAAGGGATTATCAGGCGTTCGGTGTACAAACTAAACAAGATCCGAGAGAATTACACTGTTGAGGAGGAGGCGAAGTATTTCAAGAAACTTACAGATGAAAGCATGACACCTTGGGAGATAAGCAAAGAGCTCAACGTTGATTTCCATTGGGTCTTAGCACACCTCAACATATTCAAGTTTTCTGATGGCATCCAGAAAGCATTGTGGACCGGAAAGATCAGCGTTTCACACATGGTTGCTCTAGAAAACGTCATAGGTAGGAGTATCAAAGAAGCCCGTATCATCATTAATGAGATTATCAATAGGAAATTAACCTTGAGGGAAACTAAGAAAATTATCCTTAAGCAGAAAGAAAAAGTTGAGGAAATGCGTATAGATGCAGCCAAGAAGGTTTTGACCAAGGTTGCTCCAAAGGTTGTCAAACTTGAAACTGCAAAAGACTTTGAAGAAGCAGCTAAAACACTGAAGAAGATGGCAAGAAAGAAGCAAGAGAAAGCCCTAACTCCGAAGGAGAAGGCTGCTGCAGAGGTTATGAACAAGCAAAAGCTGGAGAAAAAGAAGTACATGGAGAAGGAGAGGAAGAGACTTGAAAGACTCCGGATAAGAGAAGAAGCCAAGAAAATGGCTCAGCGATTCAAAGAAGAGGAAAGACGTCGTATTAAAGAGGAAGCAAAAAAGGAGATGAAGATAAACATCACTGAAGTCCAAAAAGAAATGAGAAGCCTAACGCGAAAGATCAAGAAATTGGAGAAGGATAAGACTAGTTTCCTTAAAGAGAAAGCGTTTTTCTTAGAAGCATTGAACTTTGACTGTCCACACTGCCGAAATCCATGCGTTGTATACAGGAAAGGGGACCGCTACTTGGTGAAAAGGAGTGCAACAGTTTCCATTGTCCCTGAAAAACCAGTTGTGCCATCTACACCCAATACACTACCTTTGAAGCGATCGAACTAGTTATGACATGCAGGTCTTCAGCATTGACTTTCTGATTGCTGTAGCTGAAGTTCAATTCTGGCACTGGAACCAACATGATAAGCATAAATGCGAGTGTACACAATTTGAAGAAGATTGAACGAGGACTTGCTGACACTCTCAGAAAGTTGCGCAAGGAGTTGGAGAAGCTGGAAAGGGAGAAAGCGAGCCTTTTTGTGGAGATAGAAGACCTTAAAGCAAGGGGGAAGGAGAGAGTAGACAAGTTACGAGGGGAAGTGGAGACGCTTAGGGAAGAGGTAGAGGTGTTTAGGGGGCTTATCAGCACCCCTGAATCCTAAGATTGTATGCGTGCATTATTTCAAGCAGGAAAACCTGAAGACTTCCATGTGAAAACCGCAAAAACACCCGAAGAAAATAAGGCTCTGCTTGAAGTTGGGGTCTAAATGGGTTGGCGAGAAAGATGGACTGGTGTATCCCAAGAAACGAAAGTGACAAAAAATTAGTGGGTATCACACCAAGACCAGTGGGTAAATTTCCTTTGCAACATACTCTAGATACTTGTCTTTGTCGGTGACGTTGAATATCGTAACCGAGGCATCCCGTGTCACCCCAACCACGTATCCATATTCTTTAGACCTTGCCACGACGTACCATAGGTCACCGTGTTTTCCATAATCCTCAAAAAGCGTTGTGCCCACCAAGTCTGGCCCATACAAAGAAAGCTTATTTATGTTAGGAATGTCCACATTGTCAAAAAAAGTAATCTTCGTGTCCTCAGGATTCTTCATATGGAAATCTCGAAGGTTTTCCGGAGGTATTCGTGCTTCCAATATGTGTCCAACTCTTTCATAGATTGTTTCACTGAGTTTGTTGGCGATGGAGTTGGCTATTTTCTTTTTTTCAACCACAGTCAAAAACGCTCGGTCTTCACGTTGTGCAAAGCTGAATAATGCCTCAACGGTTCGCGGAAGCGGGATCGTTTTCCCCCGATGAAACGCTTGGGTGACATAGTCGTAAGAATATACGCCTGTGAGAGTGTTGCCACGAGGCGCGAGGCGAACAATCTCTGTGATTAACGTGAACTTGTAGTCCCCTTCTTCGTAAGGTTCCTCCCTTTTGTAGCCACTAAGCCTAGACGCCAGATCAGACAGCGATGTGGGCTCAACCAGCCTAAAGACTTTTCCAGCCGTAACCATGCAGTTTCCCTTCCTTTTTCCACCGTTTGATTGTACTTGTAGAAATTTAAGCTTTAATCCCAAACCCAAACATAAACATGTATGTATGCGTGCGTGCGCACATTATTGGATGGAAAGATAAGCGGGTTAGTTCAAAACTTTAGAAGAATCATTTCATTACTTTTTGAAAGAATTGGATCTGTCGAGCAACTGAACGAACTAAATATCCCTTAGGTATGTTAGCATGTCCCATCGCTGGTTCAACATGAAATTCAACATGGTTGCCTCTTTCAACAAGCTTATTTGCAAAATTCCATACTGGTTTCAGTGGAGTTCTGGTGTCATTAGCAAACTGGACTATTCCTAAAGGCTTTCTAACTTTTTCCCAGTCCGTTATAGGGGAGGCTTCTTTTAAGAATGAGCGACTTTCTTCTATTGGACCAAAAAGATAAGCAATGAAATCACGGAATAAGGCATCGCTACTATCGCACAGGTATTCAAAATCTGAAATAGCTGCAGTTGCCCAACCTGCGGAAAACTCAAATATTTCTGGTTTAGTTAGAGCTCGCAAAGTCATATACCCGCCATATGATCCTCCAGTTATAGCCACCTTCTTAGGATTCACTTTGTACTTTTCGATTAGCATCTCGACTCCACTGACTATGTCCACTAAATCTGCTTTCCCTATCTCTCTATAGTTGGCTCTTTGAAAAGCCGCACCATATCCTGTTGAGCCACGAAAATTCGGACGAAAGACAACAAAGCCTTCCTGTACTAAAATTTGATACGTTCCCACAAAAGAGTCTACATCTTGTCCTGTAGGCCCACCATGAACAAAAACAATGGCAGGATATCCTTCTACAGGCGGTGGAGACTGCGGGACCATAACAAAACCGTGAATTCTAAGTCCATCTTTCGAGTTCCAGTGTTCACTAATTGAATTAACCAAAGGAAACTCGTCTGTTCCAATTTTGGGAGAACGTTTTCTTGTTAGCTGTTCAAAAGCACATGACTCCAAATCGAACTTCCACAAATTCATACGTGTAGTTGCATCCGCATGAACAAAAAACAGAATTTCTTCGTTGTCCATTTTTCGTATTTTGCCTATTTTGTTAATCCCCTGTGGCAATGGAAGAGGATTCAGTTCTAGTGAATCTAAATTAATTGAATAAATTTTGTCTCTTGCATCTTTTGTTGCCGACAAATAAAGAGTCTTACCATCAGTACTCCAAACAATTTTTTCTATTTCTCCTTCTGGTTGTGGCAAGGTCATTTTCTCACCGGAATCCACATCTAATACTGTTAATTTGCCATCTTCTTTATTCAGAAATGGAATAGTCGGTTTCTGGGGATGCCATGAGCCGTCAAAGGTAAAAGAACTGACGACTGGAATGGTTCGAATTATCTCGCCTGAGTTTGGGTTCATTATTATTTCATCGAATTCATTGGTTTTACCATTTATTCGAGTGAATTTCAAAAAATTGGGATGTTTCCAGTGGAAAACTTGAACCGTCTCATCGTCTTCCCATAAAGACTTTTCATGGGTTTCAATTTCGTTCGGTTGAATTGCAACATGATTTTTCTTCTGTTTGGAAAATCCCCAAGCGATTTTTTTCCCATCGGGACTCCAGTCAAAACCTAAATGTCTTCCTGCAATTTTACTAAGACGTTCTATAGGTATTGGTCGTTCACGATTTGACGTAGATAACCGATACAGTGTACTTTCTTCTTTTCCAGTGTAATCAACAGGGATCGCAATCCAAGAGTCATCCGGAGAAAATTCGGCGTCAATAGTATAAGCATTTTCTGGAAGAACAGGACTATGATCATTAGGATTTTCCAAAGATGTTAGATGTAAGATAAAAGCATTATTTAGTGTTAGAAAAGGCCCAGTAAACAATTTCTTTACATTCCCAATATCAAATGGGATGTAACCCTGTGTTTCGACTATTAGTTTGATCTTCTCAAACAGATCCATCTTCATCACAACAACTTGCTTAATCCAAACAGAAACTAAAAAATTTTTGCTTTCAAGAATAATCCATCAGATGAAAACCATCAGAAGCTGGACAGCAGTCTAACTGGTGGCCAGGACAAGGATTTTACAATCATTTCGTCAATACCTGAACGCATAAGACAAAATCGAATTCAGAATCAGACAATCTTGTTTGTTCTCAAAAATTATATACTCACATAGCATTAATCATAATTTCAGATTGGCAAACGCAAAGGTGAATATGTAATTTGAAAGCAAGAGAAGGAAGTTTCACGTTCCAGTTCGAAACGTTCGGTCAAATGGAAAATGCTCTAGAACTGATTTTTTCTCCTTCCGCAGCTTCAGTGATACTGTATACAGCGGCGATAAAATGCGGCGTACATTTATACCAAAAAACAAAAAAAGAATTTAACAAAAAAGAAGAGGCGCTCAACTATCTTTCCTCGTTGAAAAAGGAAGAGAACTGGGGAAAAATGTCTTTCCAAGAAGTTAACTTCAAAAACGGGTCCGGACGAGTCATAATAGACGATTCATTTGAGGCGATGGCTCGCAAAACGAATCAGCCAAGTTGCCACTTCTTCAGAGGTTTCATAGCGGGTTTTCTCTCAGAACTCTTGAAGAAAACAATCATTGTAACCGAGGAAAAATGCGCTGGAAAAGGAGACGAACACTGCGAGTTT
>DAOVDC010000009.1 GCA_030669695.1 Candidatus Bathyarchaeota archaeon | reverse complement strand
CAATCAAACGCCTCGCAGACTTACTCGGCATAGAAAAAACCCTACTCGGCATAGACATCTACAAGAACGGAACCGTGACAAAAGACGTAAACGAAAAGAAAATACTACAGCAAATCAAAGACTGGCAAAACACATGGATAGTACTCTCACCCATAGGCCGCCAAGGCATGCTACTTGGACGTGGGAACCAGCAGATAAGCCCCGAAATCATAAAACGAGTCGGAAAAGAAAAAATCATAGTCGGGGCGACCAAAAGCAAAATCCGAGGCATCGAAGGCGGCATATTGAGAGTCGACACCGGCGACGTGAAAGTTGACACTTCACTCAGAGGCTACATAAAGGTCGCAACAGACTACAGAGAATGGAGACTAATGCGAGTACAATAGTTTATGAGAGGTTAAACGAAGCAGAAATATTTTAAACCATGCATGCATGTATAGAGTTAATCTACTGCGTTTCTGTAAGTTCTGCTAAGTATTTTAGACCGAAGGGTTTTGCTATGAATCCCTTAAGGCTGATTAGCATGTTCTCGTTGCCTTCTATGATCTCTCCAAGTTCTGAACTGAGGTCATTTATGAACAGGTCATACTCTGCGTAGCTTCTGTGGAAAGAGATCATTACAGCATCCTTTCCCATGCCTTGAGCTTTTGAGGCAAATATGATGTTATGATGTTTGTTCAGCCATTTTGTTTCCTTTTCAATCCGTTCTTTTGATCTTGGCACCTTGTAAACGCCAGTCGTAATGGCCATGATTTCAAATCCTATCTTAGCGAAGTCGGGGATGATCGTGAAGTCTCGTATCGTTCCATTCTTCACAAGCTTACTTCTCGTTCTGGTTACAGTTGGCTGTGATACTCCAACAAGGTCTGCTAGTTTCCTATCACTCTTCTTGGAATCCTTTAGCAATTCCACAAGAACCTTTTTCATTATCTTTTTCATCAGCGTCACCTCTCAACTGCATAAGTTTGTATCACTTGCAAATTAATCTTTCTGCTCTCAAGTCAACCCACACTCCAAAACTGCATACTTGATTTAGAATGATTGTTTTTTTGGTGGTTGTTCCATCAAAATGCCACCAAATCAACAACCAAACTCCTTTTTCCGAATATCTATAAAATGCATGCATTCGTCTTTTTTACATTGATGTTGTTTATTCGTTAAGAAACTCCCGATGCATGCATGCAAGTGAAAAACTACTTTATAAGAAATGACACTGAAAAAGGAGAGAGGAAAAAATGTCTTGAATGTCAGAGGAGTTCTCATTGATTTTGGGTACACCCTAGCCTATCTTAATGAAGAGAATGTTGAGAGATATCGAGAAGAGCTTGTTTCAGTTCTCACGAAATATGGATACAATAAAACCTTAGATGATTTAGTTCCCATTTTAGATAGCATAGCATCTATAGGAGCTCCACCGAGGGAGAGGTGAAAGACATTCATGAGTTTTGGAGGGTACTATTAAAAAATCTGGGAACACGTGAGAGACCAATACTCATTCAAGAACTCATAGAATTGAGGAAAAATCATGTACTAACAAGATTCAGACTTTATGACAACGTAATCTCAGTTTTGTCCGCTTTGAGAAAGAAGTATAAACTGGCTTTGGTCTCTAATTGTTTTGTAGGCTTGTCTGATATTCTGAGAGCGTTAAATTTGACCCATTTCTTTGAGTGTATTATTTTGTCATATGAGGTTGGAGTGAGGAAGCCAGACAGACGTATATATCTTGAAGCCCTTCAAAGGCTCAAGCTTAAACCCGAAGAATGCGTCTTTGTATCTGATGTAATCAGCGATTTAGAAGGCGCCAGAGAAGTTGGGCTTAAGACAATACTGATACGTCAAGGAGAATACACAACTCATGGGGCGAAAGACCTAAACTTTAAACCAGACTTTCGGTGCAAACATATATCCGAAATCGTAGACTATCTTTGATAGGATTTGTTTCGGTAATTCTCTTTGCATGCATGCACCATGTTTGTGTTCTGCATGAACAAAACATGGCAAACGAGATAAATTATGAAAAAGACGTATTTACGAGATGTTAGCCGTATGTCCTTGCTCTCAAAGGATATTTTCTTCTGAAAAGCTTATCCGCTTCTACGGCAAGCTTCGCTTCCAGCTCCTTCTGCCTCTTAGAAATAGCGCTAAGATTTGGATGGGCAACAAGCGGCCCAGTTACCACAGCCTCAGGTCTTTTTTTATCTATCTCCCAAGTCGGCACAGGCTTCATCTCTAACAATTTCTTAATTCGCTTGTCTGTAGGCCTGCCTCTCCGATGGATGGCAGAGAGTAAATCCCTTGTTTCCTCACGCGACAACGGTCTGAACCCGTATGGTGGAAGGTTCTTCACCATTTTCTGCAGCCCTTTAGACCTTCCAAATTTCACTCCTACGCCAGTATACTCCTGGGGGCTGAGAGGAACCAGCTTAAGTCTGTAACCCGAGCTTGGGCCTATAACAAGTACATTTCCTTTGCTGTCAACTAAGACGCTCCAACCCTCAGGATGCCTGTTATACTGGCGCAAGATTCTCTTGGTTATCTGCTCAACGGGCTCAAAAAGCACTCCGACATACCTCTAACCATCCTTAACGAACCCTCTCCTAAAAATCCATCGCACAAACTGTTCCGACCGTGCACTTACACCTTCATTGACACTTCTTTAGATACCATGCCACAACGGATCCTAACGCTCCAACAGCCACATCTACCGCTCCATCAACATTACTCAAGGTTATTGGGAAGCTAAAGAACGGATCAGCCGTAAACCCAAACAAAGGGAAAACAAAACGCTCACTGAACTCCCACAACACACCCCCAATCAAGAAGAACCCCAACAATCTGACCAGCAAATCCACTCGCCGAGAATCTTTCCACCCCACCTTCCTAGATACCATCTTATTCAAACCCATCGAGTCAGCGGTCTTGCTTACACATTCAGACAACACAAAGCCAAACAGAAAATGCTCCAAAATGTCAAACTCCGACACAATCGAGCGCAAAACAAGAAAATCCAAAAAAACAAGCGCCAAAAGCAAAAAACCTAACGAAACCAATCTTCTATCCAACAAAATCGCATTGACTAGAGCCCATATTTTCTTCTTCAATCTTCACCGATACAAGTAAAATGGCACTACGTATGAAAGCTTTGCGAGTACTTCGGATATATGACGCACGAGCGGAATACTTAACTTACCATGAGGAATTTGCAGTCAAGACACCACACGCCCCATTGCAACATCACATGAAAACCTGCATTCTCTGATACAGCCGCCATCTTTTCCTATCTTTCTATATCTTTTTGTATCTATTCCTATCTTTTCGTATCTTTCTGCATCTTTTCCCATCTATTCCTATCGTGGGATAAACCGTTTTCAAGCTTAATTCCAAAAAACCAACCAAAAACAAGCTTTGCGAAGAACCAAAAAATTATAGGGGGGGTCTAAAGAGAGAGACACACACAAAACAACATACTAAAACGGTAAACCCTCAAAAAAACACCCAACAAATTAACATTATACCCCGGTTTCAATAGAAACCTATAAGAAGCCCCAACTTGAGGTATAGTTATTAACCCGAAGAAAAACAATACATCAACATAGAGGAAGAAACATGACAGAAAAAGAGCAGAAAAAACCGAAAAAAGAGACAAAACCCGCAGAACCTGAAAAAAAGGAAGCACCAAGAACAGCTAGAGCTGAGAACGTCGTCTTCATCGGAAGAAAACCCCCAATGAGTTACGTACTAGCAATCATGACAAGCTTCAGCAACTCCAACATCAAAGAAGTTACATTGAAGGCAAGGGGGCGATCAATAACAACCGCAGTCGACACAGCCGAGATAGCCAGACGCCGATTCGTAAAAGACTCTAAAGTCAGCAAAATCACCATAGGAACCGAAGAAATAGCACGAGAAGAAGGCGGAACAAGAAACGTTTCAACAATCGAAATAGTAATAGCCAAAGCCTAATCCAAACGACTTCTTCAAACGAATTCAGGTTCCCAACGAACAATTGGCTCATAATCCGATACGTCAGATCAGGTTCGCCAAGACAAACACGCACAGATACCTATAAAAATCCCTTTTTCTAAACACTTAATCTCTTACGGTGAGAAACAATGAGCGATTATCCAAAAATTATTGTCCGTCCACCAGGTCCAAACGCAAGAAAGCTTGTGAAAAAAGACGAAACATTAATTTCACCCTCCTACGGCCGTTTCTATCCACTTGTCATCGAATCTGGGAAAGGTTGCATACTAAAGGATGTGGATGGAAACGAGTACATAGACTTCAACTCCGGCCTAGTATGCCTAAACGTCGGGCACAACCACACTAAGGTCACTAACGCAATAAAGAAACAATGCGACCGATTCTTGCACTACTCAAACACAGACTTCTTCTACAAAGAAGTTGTAAACCTAGCTGAAAAACTATCCGAAATCACCCCAGGACAATTCGAAAAAAAAGTATACTTCGGAAACAGCGGAACAGAAGCAGTAGAAGCAGCAATCAAACTATCAAAATGGCACACACGCAAACATCGATTCCTCGCTTTCATCGGAGCCTTCCACGGACGAACATTAGGAGCACTATCTTTCACAGCAAGCAAACCCGTCCAAAGAAGAAACTTCTTTCCCCTACTTCCCGGAGTAACCCACATACCTTACCCCTACTGCTACCGATGCCCCTTCAAACTATCCTACCCAAACTGCAACTACTGGTGCGTAGACTTCATCGACGAACTCATCCTCCAAAAATACGTACCACCCGAAGAAGTCGCCGCCATCCTCTTTGAACCCCTCCAAGGCGAAGGCGGATACGTAACCCCACCCCCTGAATACTTCCAACGCCTCAAAAAAATAGCGGACAAATACGGCTTCATAATGATCGATGATGAAGTTCAAGCAGGAATAGGTCGAACTGGACGATGGTTCGCCATAGAACACTGGAAAATTAAACCGGACGTGATTTGTTCAGCCAAAGCCCTCGCATCAGGACTGCCATTAGGTGCAACAGTAGCTCGAGCTCAATTCATGGATTGGGAAGGAGGCTCACACGCCAGCACTTTCGGCGGAAACCCCTTAGCCTGTGTCGCATCCCTTGCAGTTATCGACGTGATCAAAGAGGAGAAGCTTCTTGAAAACGCTACAAAACAAGGTAATTACATTATGAAGCGGTTGAATGACTTGAAGGAAGAGTGTGACATTGTTGGAGATGTCCGAGGGAAAGGATTGATGATCGGCGCCGAGATTGTTGAAGACAAAAAGACCAAAAAACCTGCAGGAGACAAAACAAAAGAAATCATGATGCGATGCTGGAAACGCGGAATCGCCATGATAACATGTGGGGCATCAACGATCAGAATAGCTCCTCCACTCATCATAACAAGAGAACTCGTTGACGCAGGCATGGAAATCATTGAAGACGTTACCAAAGAAGTTGAAAAAGAATAGAGACCTATTTTTCACCAAGAATTATTTCTTGATAGGCTAGAATGTCCAAGAATCCGTGGCCACTGATGTTCATGCAGATGACTTTCTCCTCGCCAGTTTTTTCATTTCTCAAAGCTTCATCAATGGTTGCTCTGACAGCGTAACTGGATTCAGGGGCTATAAGCCATCCCTCGCTTTGTAGGAAGATTTTTGCCGCCTCAAACGTTGCTTTTTCATCTCTTGGGTATGCTATTGCCTTTACAATTCCATGGTGTCGAAGTAGACTTATGATGGGGGCGGCACCATGGTAACGTAATCCATCTGCTTTGATAGGGGACATCTCTGTCTTATGCCCAAGCGTATACATTTTTAGGAGTGGAGTATGTTCGGCTACATCTGCGAAGTCATACTTGTATTCCCCCCGAACGAGGTTTGGAGCTGCTACTGATTGCGACGCAAGAAACTCACATTCACGCTTTTTCCGTAAGACCTCTCCAGCAAACGGTAGAGCAATGCCTCCAAAGTTGGAGCCACCACCAAGACAACCAACGATCAAGTCTGGTTCGTCATCAATCATTTCAAACTGCTTTATGGTTTCAAGGCCGATGACGCTTTGGTGCATGAGGACGTGATTTAGGACGGAGCCTAGGCAGTAAACAGTTTCCTCATGTTTCTCAGTATATTCAAGTCCTTCGGAGACCGCAATACCCAAGGAGCCTTGATGATTCGGAGTCCTTGCAAGGATTTCTCTTCCAATACTGGTTTGTTTGCTTGGTGACGCGTACACGGTAGATCCATAAAGTTTCATGAGAGTTCTACGATCGGTTTTCCAGTCATACACCGACCTGACCCAGAAGACTACACAGTTCATACCCAATAATCTGGCGGCATATGACAAAGCGGTTCCCCATTGACCTGCTCCAGTTTCAGTAGCAAGCGTTTCTTTCCCCTCTTTTGCTGCAAAATATGCTTGAACGATGGCCGTATTGGTCTTGTGGGATCCTGTTGGAGACAAGTCTTCTCTCTTGTAGTATAATCTCGTCTTTTTTAATCCAAGATACTTTTCAAGTCTTCTAGCTCGGTGCAGCGGTCTCGGTCTGCCCATTTGAACGTAGAGCTCTCTTACCTCTTCTGGTATTGGAATCCATCGTTGACTTGAAGACTCTTGTTTCAGGCATTCCTTTATCATGGTTCTTGATAGAAACTCGAGGCGAGACGGACCTTCTTCAGGTTCCTTTGGAGGCGGAAGAGGCTCGGGCAAGTCCGATATGATGTTGTACCATTTTGTGGGCAACTCATCCACGGGAAGTAATATCTGATTTTCGTTCATGTTTTCACCAAGGTATGAAGAGATATGAAGAGCATATTATAGACAGAGTGTAGAGATAAAGCTTTCACTCTTTTATGCAGACGGTTCTTCTGGTTTAGATAGAATCTCTATTGAAGTCAACATGCGTGAAGTGAGTTCCATCTGATCGGAAAAGCCCTTTCTTGCATACACGTTTTTTATTTTGATCCAAGTTCCCGGTGTTAAATTCTTTACAATATTCACAAGCGTTCTCCACGCAGAAACCCAAATTTTTCCCGTATCATCTTCCAGTTCAAAAGAGGAAACTGCAACTGTCTCACCTCGGGATGTGACAACATCCCTCGTTATTGGTGTAGTTACCACAGTTCCTTCAACAGTGATGGGGCCATTCGCCTCCTTTACCTCAGCAATCTTTTTTGTTTCTTCGTGGAAATCATTGATTGTTGCATATTTATTCTCTAAGGCATCAGAAGGAAGAGTTTGAATACTTCCCCGCAAGCCCACATGTAACTCAAGCTTTCCACTTCGCCCCTCTCGCATATACCCATGTGAAACCCTCACTATCTGCTCCTGTTCAAAGCTTCCAGCCTCTACGAGGCTCGTTTTTTCATCCCAAAGAACAACCTTCAATGTTCCAGTTTTGTCTGCGATGAGTAAATGCGCAACTCTGCCTTCTGTCCAATCTGAACGCGTGAAAGTCTTGGGAGGGTAAATAGCCATCACACGTCCAGTTACTGTTACGTCTCTTAACCCTGAAACAAGGTCTCGGACTAAAACTTCGGATTGAAAAGGCTCGTGTCGAATTTCCAACCCTAACTCTGAGGCGACGAGTCGCGCTGCAACTTCATTCGTGAAAAATCCCCTTGCTTCCCTTTTTTTATTTTCGATTATCTCTAAGACTTCTTCGCGCGTCAGGTCTGATCTGGACGATAAAATTTGTTCGATGACTTCGTTGAAACTCATGTTGCCCACTAAAAATCGTGGCATGTCGATTTAAATATATGTTTGTTGAACATTTAGGAATTTTAAGAAAAGATTTTGGTCTAGAAACCTATGGTATGTCAAAAGTACAGCAAGTGTTGCATGCATGCCCCGTGGTTCAGGGGCCTTTGTGTAGATATCGCCACTTTCACCGATAGGATTCGGTGTTGGGTCGTACGTTTTTTGGATGATGATACTCGGTGTTGCTGTAACAGTTCTGGGCTTTGTTCTATTTGTTGTATTGCGGAACCGAACGTGAAAAAAGGCTACGTGGTTTTTTCTTCTCTACCGTAAACCATGTATAAAAAGGCTAAAAATAACACGAGAAAGGCTACTACCATCATGATGTTGATGATAATCGTGAAGTACGCTGCTATGTCCATGCCGGTTCCCTATCCCTTTATTTTTGCAAGACACCTATTTAAGGTGTAACCTTTTTCCACTCCTCTATCAAAGAGTCATACAGTTGGTCATTTTCCTCCACCAAATCATAAACTTCTAGGGCTTCCGCCAGCTTTTGTGCAATAAGATGATAACACAAATGAATTTTCCTATTCATCGCACGGAAGTAAAAATCGTCGCAGGAACAAAAATCAGCGGCCGGCATGACAAGGTATTCTCGCTCTTTACCAACCACAATCCAAACGACCCTACCACTCGGCTCAAAAACGTATTTTTTTATTCTTCTTTCGTTTAAGGCTTCCCAAGCTTTCGTAAATCGCGAGCCAAACACTGTGGAAAGTCGACTGAGATGCGCTTTTATCACTCGGTTTTTCATTTTAGCTTCTTTGCAAACGTGTTCGAGCACTTCGGTCTCCGATGCTTTTTTCATAGGTCTCTCTGTTAACTATAATGTGAAAAATATAATAGCATTTATGCCTGTGCTATTGCTCTGTCTCTTTGAAGATAATGGAATGTTATGGTTTTCTATCTTTACAACCATTTAGAAAATAAAGTTCAGTTTAAGGAGTCTGAAGTGCGATCTTGAGGAGGCGTTGTTGTCGTTGTGTCTTCCCTAGTTTCGCTGAGCCTTGTCTTTTTTCCTATTCGATTTTTATCGGTTCTCCTTTTGTCTTCTTTTTCTCTCTAATTTTCGGTAGAGTAACCTCTAAGACTCCATTTTTATAAACCGTCTTAGCCTTGTTAGGAATGACCGTCACTGGCAATTTGATTTCTTTGAAGTATTTACGTTTAGGTGTGTCAACTGAGACAGTTAACATGTTTTCTGTTCCATGCAGTTTGATATCTTCCTTTTCAACCCCAGGGAATTCAGCTACAACTTTGACTTCATCGTCGGTGCTTACCACATCTACGAGTGGTTCACGTTCCTCTTTAACGTCAAAAGTAGGTCTTGTGAGTCCGAAGGCTTCGGGTTTAAGCGAAGGTTTGATGTTGCCAAATTCCCTTATCTTCGGCTTTCCATCTGGACCGACGGTCATACTGTAGCCGTAGACGAAGGGCCCCCACTCACGGATGGTTGAACCGTCTGGAAGCTTATGTTCACGTACCAAATCCTTTGGGACACGGGTGCGGAATTCCTTAAATTCTCTCTCCATTATCTGCTCCATGTCTTTGATCATCTCATCGATGTCTCCGAGAAACCAGCTTCCGAAATAGGGAAAGCGACGCATCCTTCTTCTGAACCATTCTGGAAAATATTCCCAACTCATAATCGTTCACCTTTGCCAAAAAAACACATAATTAGAATTCTATAAAAATCTATCCATTTTTAATACTTGTATGTGGGCGCTGAATGTTTGATTCGTGAAAGATGTATGTTAAGAATGATAGAGCAAATGGTAAAGCAGTTGGCTAATCCTAGCGAATTTTTCAATAGCGTGCGAATTGAGAATTGGAAACCCGGATTCGTTTTCTTTCTGCACGCATCAAGAGTTATAGTAGAACAGAAAGAGCTAATAGACTTCTGGAAGACACAAAAGAGATACTATGACTAGCCTTTCTGAACGAGGGTTGTAATGGTGCACATTAGAACAGTCGCAGCCATTCTGATGTTGTTCGTCGTAGCATTGCTCATTCTAAACAAATTCTTAAGATCAGAATGGATATGGTTCATATCCATTGCTATAATGATAATGGCAGTTCTAATTTATTTCATTCCTCGGATAAGGAAAATGTAGAGACCCTGTCGTCATTGCTGAGAGACTATTCATGAAAGCAAGCTACTGGTAGCCATAGTCTACAGAAGAAAACCTAAATCCAACTGTTGTTGAATCTTTCAGTGGTGATTACGTGTCTTTGACTTTACGTGATGCTCAGCATCTCTGTTGGAAAAACTTCAAGAGGATTAATGAGGGGCTTGACCCAAAAAGGGGTAAAGGCTGGACGCCTTTTGTCATGGTTACGGATTTACTTGAAGAGGCTGGCGAGGTGGCTGCTGCGGTCAAGGGGTTAGAAGGCTTTAAGCCGCCTGACAAGCCTAAAACAAAAGAGATGTTAGCCACAGAGCTTTCAGACTTGCTTTACATAATCTTCGTTTTGGCTGAGCATTACGGAATAAACCTAGAAGAATCGTTTCTGCAAACAGTAAACGACTACATACTCAGGTTCATAAGCTAAACAAATGGGCACTGCTCCAACATCCCTGCAAGATATATACGAGGATTTGTATGGGAGACGCCACACAACATTCTAATGCATGCGTAGTAGTCACTTACTGCTGGGACATAGAAAACAGCTGGATCAGAAGTAACAGGTTTTCTGAAGTAGCACACTTAGCGCGCACACTACTTAGTAGTCCTAATTGCGGTTTCATAAGCTTTAACTCCAATTATATTACGAACACTATGTGAACGAATAAAAAAACAGGTTAGGTGATTAGTGATGAAAATCCATAAATTGATGGTTAAAGACGTTATTACTCTGCAAACAGATGCATCAGCTTATGACGCTGTAAAGCTTATGAATAAGAATAGAATAGGTTGCTTAGTGGCTTTAGATAACGGCAAGATCGTTGGGATTTTAACTGAAAGAGACCTGCTTGAAAGAGTTTTAGAAAAATGCAAGAATCCAAAAGAAACTAGGGTTTCAGAAATAATGACAAGACAGGTCATAGTTGGAAAGCCAGACATGCAACTTGTCGAAGCTACGAGACTTATGTTTGAAAACAAAGTGAAGAAACTACCTATAGTAGAGGGAAACCGATTAGCAGGTCTAGTAACCTTGACCGACATAGCTCGCGCTACAAGTGTTGACAAAAAAACCTTAGAACTAATTGAAGCACTGGCAAACATGCATATGATCTAGTAAGTCTATGCTGTTTGTGCGCGCAATTGTATGAAAGAGAGTTTTCGGTAAATCTTCTTGTTTAGGGCATTGTCACAATTTTCTGTGACGTTTTTCCCAGAAGTTCCTTATTTGTTCAGCGCAGTCGATTGAACCTCTCACGATTTTCATCTCCTTCTGGAAGTAGCTTGGGAGTTGCTGTTTGATGCTTGGGCGAGTGACACGCTCATCCAAGATGGCTATACATCCTTTATCACTGGATGATCGGTGAACTCGCCCACAAGTCTGAATCAGTCGAAGTATTGCAGGGGTTAGGTAAGCGTAGGTTCTGCCTTCTCTTGGAAACTGGCGACTGAAGTAACCTATCAAGGCCTTTTGATAAACAGTCCAAGTTGCATAAGGTAGGCCCACAGCTACTACGCATGTTAAGAGGTTGCCTGGATAATCTATTCCCTCACTGAGCTTTCCACCCATAACCCCAAACAAGACGTTGTCCGCTGACCTAGTTAACTGCTCCATCACCTCGCCTCTCTTAGTCCTGCGTTGTTCCACGATTTCTTTTCTGTCAGTTTTGACCAGTGGTAAAATGGTGTGCATCAGTGCGT
>DAOVDC010000014.1 GCA_030669695.1 Candidatus Bathyarchaeota archaeon | reverse complement strand
GAGGTGGCGTGCCGCAACAAAGCCGTCTCCTCCGTTTCCGCCTGAACCGCAGAAAATGGCGACTCTTGTCTTGTCGGGTTTGAACCGAGAGGCTATTTCAGCGGTGATGCTTTGTCCAGCGTTTTCCATCAGTTGTAGCCTTGAAACTCCAAAATACTCGGAGTTCAGTTCCAAGGTGCGCATCTCCCTGCTCGTTATCATCCTATCATTTATCATATCCCTTGCCACAACTCTCTCTATAGTTTGCTAAAGGAAATAACCATTTTGTAAGCAAAAATATTTTAGGGCATAAACTAATCATAAAGCCATGGAGGATTAAATATGCCAACTGCTTTCGTGTTGATAAACACTGAGATAGGCTCGGAAACCGAGGTTCTTAATTCACTCAGAAAAGTCAAAGGCGTAGTAGAAGCCAACGCGGTCTACGGCGTCTACGACATCGTAGCAAAGATTACAGCTGATACGATGGATAAACTCAAAGAGACGGTGACGTGGCATGTGCGCCGACTAGACAAAGTTCGATCTACCTTGACGATGATTGTGATTGAAGAAAAATCTTAGTTCCACCACCATCTTCCTTTTTTCCTTTATGCTTAATCGACCGAAGAAACGGTTTTTTCATAGCTTAAAGTTCTTATTACCCCTTGTTCTTTCAGGGTAAATGCTGAGTTGAAATCAATGATTACGATGCACATAGGGTTCGACGACACTGATTCGCCGAAAATGGGTTGCACCACCTATGTAGCTGCGCTTCTCGTCGTAAAACTGCATCAGATAGGCGCCTCCTTCACCGACTACCCCAACCTCATCCGACTCAACCCAAACGTTCCATGGAAAACACGAGGAAACGGCGCCCTCTGCCTACGAATCCGATGCAACAAAGAACTCGTAGAAGAAATCATGGAAACCACAATTGACACAGTTGAAAAAAACGCGGACCTAAACTATGCTGGCACGGATCCAGGCATCGTTTTCTTTTTTAACAACATACCAAGCGAGCTTAGAACTTTCGCCAAAAGGACGATACAGGGTATTGTGAAAATGAAGGAAGCCTTGAAACTCGTCAAAATGTTTGGAGCAGAAGCCGTGGGTTTCAAGAACGGACGCGGCATCATCGGAGGACTAGCCGCAATTGGAGAAACGCTGGAAAAAGATCACACGTACGAAGTCATAACGTATCGAACCCTGAAAAACCGCGGGACACCCCGAAGAATACAAGCCTCATCCATCAGGGAAATGAACAAGAAAACATCACCTCTCACTTTCAACAACGTAGACCCAGAAACCGATCGAATCCTCATAACACCAAGAGGCCCAGACCCGATTCTCTACGGTATCCGAGGGGAGAATCCGAAAGCCGTTAAACAAGCCCATGAGATAGTTCACTCACGGGAACCGATTGAGAGGTGGGTGATTTTTCGCACGAACCATGGAACCGACGCTCACCTACGACGAATTAATTCAATCAGCGAAATACAGCCGTTTAATCCAGTAGTTGTTCAAGGAGACTTAGCTAAAGAGCCTGAAGTTATCCCTGGGGGACATGTCATTTTTACAATAAAAGATGAAAACGGAAAGGTTGATTGCGCGGCATATGAACCGACGGGGACTCTTCGAAAGGTTGCTAAAAAACTAATTGCTGGAGACCTCATCGAAGCCTATGGCGGTGTTCGCCAAGCCTCATCAAAGCATCCAGTCACAATAAACCTTGAAAAGATACGAATTCTAAAGCTTGCTCCCAAAATCTCTTTCTTTAACCCAAAGTGTCCTCACTGTAGCAAGCGGATGAAGTCTATGGGTAAAGAAAAAGGGTTTAGATGCGATAAATGTGGCTTTCGCTCCTCTAAACTGAAGAAGGTGGCTGTCAAAAATAAGCGGGTTCTAAAAAAAGGACTTTACATCACTTCCCAACGGTCTCAGAGACATCTAACAAAACCCATACTCCGATATGGAAGAGAAAAAGCTAATGCACCGAAGAAAATGATTGTGAACTGGCATTTTCCCTGAACATTAAGCGAAACCTACTAGCTTTTCGTCGCCATGAACATTTCACAAAGGATGTCGTACAATTCTTTCCCACCCTCAACTCCGGTGAACAAGTCCTTCTCCGCTCTTAACACTCTACCCACCGCCTCATAGGTTCTTCTCCACTCTATCTCCTTCCACATGAGCTTGTAGTTTTTCAGTTCTATCCATGCCCGAAACACTAGGATGACGAACATGGCCAGCGTAATCAGTAGGTTCAGCACGTAGATGTTCAACAAATCGTCCAATTATACCACCTCAAGTCATTGTTCACTATTGAGGCTGAAATGGAAATTTAAACTATTTCATCTCTGACAGACCGGAAACAAAAATGGTTAATTCCAAGGTGCAGGGTGGGGTTTTCGGATAAATCCACTGGCAAAAACCAAATGGAGAATACGTGATATAAGTGAAACATTAAAGAAACACGACTGTAAAGAACTATAACGCAAAAAAGGCGTCTGTACGAATGGGCACTTTTACACGTATCTGTCGGTATATCTCAAAGAATTGGTCGCTTTTCCTAGTCAGTGTAGTTTGCATGCTTATCAGCACAATTGTGAGTGTGCAGATTCCTCTTGTAACCCGAGCAGCGATTGACAACGTTATTGTTCCTCTTGCCGAGGGCAAATTAGATGTTGAATTAGGCAAAAGTGTACTTTTTATTTTAATGTTGGAAATAATAGGTCTCACAGTAGTAGTTGGCTTGTTTTCTTTCGTTCAGCGTTATGCAAACGCTTACTTCTCTCAGAAAGTGATTTATAACATCAGGAACGATGTGTTTGCTTCTCTGCAAAACCAAAGCTTTGCGTTTTACGATAAAACTCACACAGGTCAGCTCTTGTCAAAAGTGACAACTGACATGGATAGAATACGTAGGTTTTTAGGTTTCCACCTAACTTTTCTCATGAAGTCCGTAATTCTTCTCGCTGTAACGTTGTATACAATGTTTTCCATCAACAATACGCTCACCATCTTCCTTTTGCCCATAATGCCTTGTATATTTGCCACTTTCTATTTGTTTGGGAAAAAGATACGGCCACTCTTTACACAGATGCGTGAGCAATACGGTAGCTTAACCTCTGTCTTACACGAAGCCATTGCAGGAATCAGAGTTGTAAGAGCGTTTGCGCAAGAAGACTTTCAAAGAAACAAGTTTGTGTCTAAGAATAACAGGTACTTTCAAACAGCGTTAGCCTCAGCCAGGATTAGGGCGTTCTACATACCTCTCGTAGGTTTTCTCATCGGATTAGGCATAATTATAATCTTTTGGCGTGGAGGATTCGAAGTGATCATGGGGACATTGACTATTGGGGCTTTAGTTGCGTTTAACGCATATCTAGCGATGCTGGTTATGCCTATGCGTTTCTTTGGTATGTTCATTTCAGGTTATCACCTAACCATGGCCGCTGGCAACAGAATCTTCAAAGTTGTGGATGCTGAAATGGAGATAAAAGAAAAACCAGACGCTTTGGCACTTCCCGAATTGAAAGGACACGTGAGGTTTGACAACGTATCTTTCAGTTATGAGAAGGGTAGACCTATTTTGGAGAACATAACCTTTGAAGCAAAACCTGGAGAAACCGTAGCCCTTCTGGGAGCAACCGGTTCTGGAAAAAGCACTATTATCCGCCTTATCCCCCGTTTTTATGACGTGTCCTCAGGAAAAATCACGGTCGACGGATACCATGTTAGAGATGTCAAGCTCAAGTCTCTCCGAGAACAAATAGGCATAGTTGCACAGGAAACATTTCTTTTTTCCATGACAATACGGGAGAACATAGCCTATGGTAGACCAGGAGCTAAAATGGACGAAATAGTTGCGGCAGCAAAAGCTGCAAGAGCTCACGAGTTCATTTCAACCTTGGTCCACGGCTATGACTCAAAGGTTGGAGAGAGAGGAGTAACCCTTTCAGGTGGTCAACGACAAAGAGTAGCTATAGCAAGGGCTCTGCTGACGAATCCAAGGATACTCATCTTAGACGATTCAACTTCAAGCGTTGATGTGGAAACGGAGTATGAGATTCAGCAGGCTTTACAGACCTTGCTCAAAAACAGAACCGCCTTTGTAATCACTCAGCGAGTTTCAACTATCAGAAACGCCGATAAAATCATTGTTCTTGAAAAAGGAAAGATTGTGGAAGAGGGTGCCCACGAGGCTCTTATGGTGAAGAAGGGCGCCTATTATCAGATTTATCAGACTCTGTATGAAACGCAGAAGCCAATTGTTGAAGCCATGTCTGAGCATGCATCCTCGAAACAGGAGGAGATTAAGCAATGACGGCATACCATGCGGGACGTGGACCTAGGCACAGGCATAGACTTGGCTTGGATTACGAAGAAAAAAGATACACAAGAAAGATTTCAGATAGAGTGTTAATGGCGAGGCTCCTCAGCTACCTACTGAAGTATAAGCGGAGATTTATAATCACAGTAGCTGCCGTACTTGCGGTTTCTTTAACGGGGCTTTTGCCTCCTTATCTCCTTCAAGTTGCCGTTGACAGCTACATGGCAAACGGAGATTTTGCCGGACTAACATTCATATCTGTAATTCTAGTTGGCATCTATCTCATCAATTGGGCCTCTAACTATCAGCGGACATATCAGATGTCTTGGATGGGACAAAACATGGTGAACGAAATGAGAACTCAATTGTTTTCACATCTTCAGGAGCTTTCATTCAGTTTCTACGATCGATCTGAAGCTGGTGAACTAATCTCAAGGGTTACCAATGACACAGACACTTTGAGCGAGGTATTTGTTCAAGGAGTTGTTACCTTGATCAGCGACGTTTTTACCCTTATAGGCATCGTAGCAATAATGCTTTGGCTAAGCGTACCCCTGAGCTTAGCCGCATTTTCGGTTATACCTCTTCTCTTATTACTGCTGTTTGTCTTCCAATCTAGACTTAGAAGGGCTTACAGGGCAACGCGGAAGAAAATAGCGGTTGTCACAAGTAGGTTTGAAGAGAGCATTTCAGGTATGAGAGAAATCCAGTCTTTTGCAAGAGAGCAAGATGCTATGAAAGATTTTAGGCAAGCAAATGTGGAAAACCTTCAAGCCAACGTTCGAGCTGGTAAGCTCTTTGCTCTTCTAATGCCAGCGGTGCAAATAGTTGGGGCTATTGGAACGTGTGCTGTCTTGTGGTTCAGTGGAATATTAGTCATAGGCGGAGGAATAACGGTGGGAATAATCATAGCTTTTCTCCTTTACATAACCAAGTTTTTCGGACCAATAGTAAATTTGACAATATTCTACAACACCGTTCAGTCAGCGATGGCTGCCGCAGAAAGAATATTCATCACTCTTGATACGAAACCCGAAATCGTAGACGCTCCAGAGGCAATTGAGTTTTCACATGTAAAAGGAGAAATCGTTTTTAACCATGTAACCTTCGGGTACAATCCAGCTCGCCCCGTACTAGAAGATATAGACATCCACGTTGAACCGGGAAAAACACTAGCCCTTGTAGGTCCAACAGGAGCTGGAAAGAGCACGATTGTGAAGCTTCTCAGCCGATTCTATGAACCTCAGAAAGGAACCATAACAGTTGATGACCACAACATTCGAGAAGTAACCCTGAATTCTCTTCACAAACAGATGGGAGTCGTTCTACAGGAGCCTTTCCTCTTTTCTGGAACGATTATGGAAAACATAAAATATGGGAAATTCGACGCATCCGATGACGAGGTTGAACAGGTTGCAAAGACTGTTGGAATCCATGAATTCATAAATAGTCTTCCGCGAGGATACGAGACCGAAGTTGGTGAAAGGGGAGTTAGACTCTCTGTTGGGCAAAGGCAGCTGGTGTCTTTTGCAAGAGCTCTTCTAGGCAACCCTCCAATCCTAATTCTAGATGAGGCAACGTCAAGCGTTGATCCGTACACCGAACTAAAAATAAAGAAGGCTCTCACAGTTCTCCTCAAAAATAGAACATCACTCGTTATTGCCCATAGACTTTCCACCGTTAGGAACGCAGATAACATCGTAGTTATCAACGAAGGAAAAATCGTAGAGGAAGGAAATCATACAGAACTTATGAAAAAGAAAGGAATGTACCATCGCCTCTACAAGAAACAGTTCAAAGACACATAGCCGAAACGACTTGCTGAAAGCCCTTAAGTTTCAGCCAAAATCAGAGATGCATGCATGATCGGCTATCTCCTTTTCCTCAAATTCCATAATCCCTTTATGAAGTTAAATCTTAGGTTTTCTTTCATGTACTGTATATATTCTTCTCCCACTTCATTATGTTAATCTTCTCTTCTATGTATATCATATAGTAATGGTAAACAATCGCTATGACAATAGTTGCAACTGAAAGAAAGGTGAACGGAACACCTAAACTCAGAATGATGGGCAAAAGAACAAACCACATCATGTAACCAAAAACACCAGGGTGCCTCATAATGCTGTATGGTCCTTCTCGGTAAAAGATAATGGTATCACCGGATTCTTCCAGCCCTCCTCTTTTTCTTGTC
Source organism: Candidatus Bathyarchaeota archaeon (assembly GCA_030669695.1). Next base: position 4,618 of record DAOVDC010000014.1, on the reverse strand, counting down.
CACACGTTACTCGCACCGGCACGGCCCGTTAACAGAGTATGTGTGGAAATGGCTATTCGCCTTTTTACACAGGTTTTTGTGCCGCGAAACCCTCGTAAAAATACAGCCTATCATTCGATGCCCGCTCGCAAAATTTTCTCTGAGACCATATTTAAACAGAAAACAAGTTTTCATGTAAAAGGTGGGGTGATCACCCCACTTGTCAGCCTAGTTTTACGACGGTGATTCTTCAGCAAAAAAGATTTTTAGGCGAGGGCCTGCATGCATGTATTGTGAGATTCCAAGTTCCCCTTGGGTGGTGAATGGCCTCTTGAGTGAGGTGGTACAATGTCGAAATTCAACCTGGAAGAATTTGCTAAAACTGTGGATAGAATTAGGAGAAAGGCGATAGAAGAAGGTAGATTGATTGATAATCCTTCTGACGATAAGCTAAGGTTGCTTGTGGAGAACGAGTCTGGAGTGAGGAAGACTATGTATGGAAATTTTGTCGCCGAAAGCGAACCCACATCCAGAGCATCCATGTTTACCGAAAACAGCGTTGACTATAAATTCGGCGAAGAGGAACGCGGATTGTTAGTCAGATGTGAAGAAGCCTTAGCGAAGGAAAGATTGATTTCCATTGATAGAATTGTGGGTAACGCGAATAGTAATACCACAGTCAGGCTGATTGTTCCTGAACGTTTTGCTCACGTTGCATATGGAGGGGGAAGTCTTTTCCTTCCTGCAAGAAAGGAGGTTAAGAGGCCAACGTATCAAGTTTTGTTTTTTATGGATGAGGCTTTCGAAGCTAATAAATCAAGGCTGCTTCCCCAAAAAGACTGTACTATAAGGTTGGCTATGCTGGATGATGGCAGGGTTATCAAAATAGTTAGAAATAGCAACTACATCGGCGAGTTCAAGAAAGGAGTTTTCGCCGCAGAGGATTGGGTTGCTGAAACCAGAAGAGGCGGCATTTTTCTGCATGCAGGTTGCAGGGAAGATCATCTCCAGTCTGCCCATGGAGATTATCGAAAGGTTAGAACATTATTTCTTGCTTTGAGCGCAAATGGAAAGACAACCCTAACTTGTAAGATTCTTGCGAGAAAAGGAAAAGAAAAGTCGTGGCTCATCCAAGACGATGGTGGAACTCTAATGCCCGATGGCTCATTTCACGGCTTTGAAGCTGGAGGACTATACGTTAAAACAGAGGGTGTAAACCCAGGGGAACAACGCGAAATATTCTTTGGCTTATTGAGACCAGGAGTATTAATCGAAAATGTCCACGTAACCGAAGACAGAGACTTTGACTTTTACATCTTGGAAAAAACGTCAAATGGGCGTGCAGTAATACCTAGAAGAGATTTAATGCACGCCAGCGCACACATCGACGTGGAGAGGATTGATAACCTAATGCTCATCACTAGGGGACCATTAATACCAGCAGTCGCAAAATTGACCCAAGAACAAGCGGTTGCCCTGATGGTTTTAGGGCAAGCGATGGAGTCATCAGCGGGTGACCCAACTCAAGCAGGAGAAATTTCCAGTCAATTCTTCTATGACCCCTTCGTGGCTGGGAACCGAGCAGAACACACAAATCGGTTTTATGAAATTTTGAGAGGGCTTCCTCACATGGAATACTTCCTGTTAAACACTGGAGGAGTCGGGGAAGGGTCACGCTACAAGGAGATTACGGTGGAACATACGATGGCTATCTTGGATTCTCTGTTAAGAGGTGGGCTGGAAGACTGGATAGATTCACCTACTGGGTTCAAAGTGCCAAGAGCGATCAGGATGGTTGATGATATTTATTTACATCCTGAAAACCTTTATTCAATGGATGAATTTGAGGCAAAGCAGAGGAGACTCAACTACATGAGACGCAAAGCGATTGAAAAAATCGGTGACCTACTTCACCCAAACATAAGGGACGTCTTTAGCCCATACATTTTTTGAAGTCTGTTGAATGATGAAATTGTAACAATTCACTGTGCACACGCATAAGTTTCGTCATCTGTCTCTGCGACTTTCGTAACGCTCCTACAAAGCTTTTGATTCTCTTCACAGCTTGCAGTAGATCTTTTTTGGAAACCGCAACAGACATTCGCAAATGACCCTTGCTTTTTGGTCCAAAAGCACTGCCAGTATCGTAGCCACTTTTGCATGCATGGATTGTATTTAGAGGTTTTACCATTAAGATAATGGATAAATCTCTTCCATAACCTCTAAAAATAGAAATAGGTATCAATGCATATACGTGTACGTACCCAAGAGTGTGTAAAGGATAGGATGCTTTCTTATTGTTAACTTTTGAGTGCCCCTTAGCCTTCTTTACAATATAGACATGTATACTGTAAGGGTTTGTTTTCAAGTGAGTACATCGGTCGTTTCTTTCACTGTTTCGTACACTACACAACTCAATGTGTTTTCTACTCCTTCAACCATCCGCAATTTGTCCATTACAAGCTTTCCCAAAGTGTCAACATGGTCAGCCTTGACTTTGATGAGAATGTCCCAACCTCCGGTAATTATATGTACCTCTTGTACTTCTGGGAATGCAGCGATCTGTTTTGCTACGTCTCTCTGTGATAATGGTTTTTCTCTGCCTCCTGGCCGATAGGCAAACGATGCTAGAATGAAAGCAGTTGTTCCCTTGTCGAGTTTCTTTGAATCTAAGATAGCCTTGTATTGCTTTATTACGCTGAGCTCTTCCATTCTTTTTATCTTTGCGTAGACCGTGGTTATGGGGCTGCCCATTTTTTTCGCTATTTCCTTCGCTGTCATTTTGCAGTTTTCTTGCAGTAGCTTCAGTATTTCTATATCTCTCTTATCTAATGGTTCCATGATGTAATTTTTACGACAGAAGAATAAAAATCTTGTGCTATTTCGTGTTTTTTACACGATTTTTCGCAATATCTTTATCAAGATGAAGGACATTAGTATTTTTCATGGAACTGCAAGATTTGAGTTCGCTGGAATCCGTTAGGCTAAGATATCGTGCTATAAGATACCCTAAGATGAAACTGATCCTGAAAGTTCAGGACCAAATCCTCACGTCCCTGAGAGAGTTCTTAAGAAAAGAGGGTTTCATAGAGATACTAGCACCCATCATTGGTCCAGCAACTGATCCCGGAATAAGGGGGGCAAAACAAGTTTCCATTCAATACTACGGTTCACCGTTCAAAGTAATGAGCAGCATGATCCTTTACAAACAGATGATGATCTCATCCTTCGAAAAGATATTCGCTTTATCGCCAAACATTCGTTTAGAGCCCCTTGAAACCGCAAAAACCGGTAGACATCTAGCGGAGTTCAGACAGATCGACCTTGAGATGGCATATGCGAGTTACGACGATGCTATGAACTTGGCGGAAGGATTGTTAATGTCGGTTGTGAGAGATGTGAGAGAAAATTGTAGCGAAGAACTGAAAGGGTTAGGAAGGGAGCTTAAAGAAGTGTTTGGTCCTTTCAAAAGGCTAACCCACAAGCAAGCTGTTGAGTTGTTAAGATCGAACGGATACATGGTTAGTTATGTGGAGGAGATTCCTTGGGATGCAGAAGCAGCACTATCCGCAATGCATGACGGGCCTTTCTTTATCTACGACTATCCACTGGTATCCAGAGGCTTCTATGACAGAGAAGATCCGAACAGGCCTGGAATACTGAGGGACTTTGACATGCTCTATCCTGAGGGTTTCGGCGAAGCCATATCTGGAGGAGAGAGAGAACACACCTACGAAGGGGTGTTGAAGAGAATGAAACTAACTAGTGTTGACCCCGAAGAGTATGGTTGGTATTTGCAGATGCTTAGGGAAGGCGTTCCTCATTCTGTTGGATTTGGGATTGGTGTTGAAAGACTGACAAGATGGATTTGCGGCTTGAAAACCATTTGGGAAGCAGTGCCATTTCCAAAAGTCCCAGGAATTGCCTCTCCTTAAGGGCTAGACGACAAATTGCATGCATTGTTGTTTTCTGGAAATAGGGAAAAAAGGAGTTTAGAGGTTAAACCTCTAAAAAGACCACTATATTAAATCCATGCATGCAGTTTCAAAGCCATTTTGTCTATAATTCACGTTCTCTTGTTTTGTATCGTAGGGTGTGCATGTCGATGAGGGCTCCGGTTGCGATTGCGTTTATTCCTGTTGAAAAAGCTACAAGTACGAGAAGGATGTCATGCAGGTTCTCTGTCCAACCATCCGACCAATTAATCATGCAGTAAACGGTTAAACCGATTATGACGATTGCATGTATGCACGGAGATGCTTTGGCGCCAAAGCGACCATTATGGGTGTAAGGTGCCTTCCGTCCCCGACGAACTCTCTAGGGATGTGCTTCGCGACGTATGTGCATGCATATAGCGTATGCGTCTATGTATGATCAGATGGTCTCCAGTGTGTACAAGACCTTTAAGCCTTTCAGCGATTCGTGGACAGCCGTGCCAATTTGCAGTATGTCCTCTAACTCCACCTTTCTGCCCCAGTTATATACATGGTCATACGGCCCTTTCGTCGGCTTAAAGCCCATGGACCGTAGTTTTTCGGCTACTATTACTGGTCCTGCTCCTTCGCTGTTGAACCAAATCTTCAAATAGGTCTTCATTTCAATCCTCCTCAGATTTCACGATTTGAACAAAGCCAACACA
>DAOVDC010000088.1 GCA_030669695.1 Candidatus Bathyarchaeota archaeon | reverse complement strand
GGAGATTTGACTGAAGGAAAAAAAGCGACAACATGTAAAATGGGGTTGGACGCGACGATTCCGTTAAAAGAAACAGGAAAAGGGTTCAAAAAAGAGGAATACAAAAGAGTTGATCTAAACAAATTCTTGTGATTTTTATGTACCTCACAAAAGAAGAAGAGAGAATGCTGGATGGAGAGGAAGGTTACGCAGTAAAAAAATCCATGGGGATACTCGTTGCCTTAGGAGAGATTTATGACGCTGAAAAGCTCATAATCGTGGGTTCTGTTCAAGTGGCAGGCGTGTCATATCACAACCTAGGAGATGCTGGTCTAGAATTTCTAAATGAACTAGCAAGGGATGGAAAAGTCAAGGTGCTCACAACGTTGAATCCTGCAGGAATGGATTTGAAGGATTGGAAAAAACTCGGAATCTCCAAAGAGTTCGCAGAAAAACAAAACCTAGTCATAGACGCCTTCAGAAAAATGGGCATAATCATCTCTTGTACATGTACACCCTACCTGATAGGAAGTCTACCAACATATGGAGAACACATTGCTTGGTCCGAGTCCTCTGCAGTTACTTTCGCTAACTCGGTCATCGGAGCAAAGACCAACAGAGAAGGCGGTCCATCAGCCCTTGCAGCGGCTTTTGTTGGTAAAACACCGTCCTACGGACTACACTTGGAAGAGAACAGAGTACCCGACGTTCACGTAGGCGTAAGGGTTAACCTAAAAAAAACGTCAGATTGGGGAGCCCTCGGTTATTGTATTGGTAAAAAAGTTGAAAACAAGATACCATACATAACAGGTGTAAAACACGCGGATTTGGATGAATTGAAATCGTTCTGCGCTTCAGTGGTGACTTACGGTTCAAAACCGTTATTTTATATGAAGGGGATAACTCCTGGATCTGAAAAACATCAACTGCCAAAAGAGAAAGTCATCATCGAAGATAGGGACATAAAAGATGCATATGAAAGCATTGATGACGACGTTGACACCATCGACTTCGTCTGTATAGGTTGCCCCCACTGCTCGATTAAAGAAATTGCTGAAGTAGCAAAATTGTTAAAAAACAAGAGAGTATCCTCGAACACTGAATTCTGGGTTGCAACCTCAAGACTAATGAAACAACTCGCTGACAAAAGAGGCTACACGGAAATAATTGAGAACGCTGGGGGAAAATTCGCTTGCGACACTTGCATGGCAGTGGCACCATTGAAAGGAAGGTTCAAGTCAGTTGCAACAACCTCTGCAAAAGCATGTTACTATTCAAGACACAACGACATGAAGACAAGACTGGGAAGCCTAGAAGAGTGTATAGAGGCTGCGGTGAGAGGAAAATGGAGCTGAAAGGAAGAATCATCTCAAAGGGAGTTGCAGAAGGAGAAGCCCTAACCACCTCGCAACCAATCTCCTTTTACGGTGGAGTGAACCCAGACACCGGCGTGATCATAGAAAAAGGGCACGAACTGAAAGGAAAGAATGTGAAGGATAAAATACTGGTTTTTCCGAATGGTAAAGGGTCAACCGTTGGATCCTACACTCTTTACAGGATGAAGAAGAATGATATGGCTCCTGCTGGGATCATAAACAAAGAATGTGAAACCGTGGTTGCTGTAGGAGCAATAATCTCGGAAATACCTTGCATTGACAAGATTGATATTTCGAAAATAGAGACAGGAGACATTGTTCGATTAGAAAATGATGCGGTTAAAATAGAGAAGGGAAGAATTCCTCGATAACCTGTTCTAGCTACTTTGTGAATGACATCGAAGCATAACCTACCACCGAGGAAAAGTCGCTGATCACATCGCCACTCGTTTTGTAACACAACAACTGCGCCTTTTTTGCACCCAACAACTTCGCCGCAGTAATCACAGCAACCGTTGGACCGTAACCACACGTAGATATGTTCTGACGCTCCACGGTGGAATAATACAGTTCCTCGTCCATTTTCGCGACAGCGTCGATAGCCATCTTATCTTTTCGTTGAGCCTGTTCATGCGGCTCGTAATGAGTCATGTCAGTAGAGGCAATTATCAAACCGTTCTTTCCTGACAAAGCCTTCGCAACAGCCCGTCCCACTTCTCGGCTAGACTCCAAATCTTGCATAAGAAAGCAGATGGGCACAAACTTGAAGGTTGAACCGTACAAGTATTGAAGAAAAGGAAGCTGAACTTCAATGGAATGCTCAAATATGTGAGCTGAATCATCAACGTCAACGAGGCGAGATTCATCTACGATCTGCTTGGCGGTCAAGGTGTCAATCTCTACGTCTCCTAGGGGAGTACGCCAAGCTCCCTCATTCATGAGCGCCAAAGCGCTTCCACGCCCAGTATGGTTGGGACCAAAAATAACGACAACATCAGGTTTTCCGTCCGCTGCAAGATTGTAATACGCATGTGCGGCTACTGGTCCAGAATACATGTATCCTGCATGAGGACAGATGAGTCCAACAACGTTTCGGAGACCATCCTCCACTACCTTGGGGAGTTTGCCCGGTCCAAATCTATGTGTAAAACATCCTTCAATCTGCGCTTTCAGTGATTGCGCAGTGCCTGCGTAAAACGCTCCAGATTGAGAAGGATACCTAATCTTCAACCTTCTTCTCTCGCCATTCCTCTCGCATCATTTTCACTTCAAAGTCGTCGATCGATGGTTCAATGTTTCCATCAGGAGGTATCTCGCCCTTCTCCCGTAGGATTTGTCTGGTAAGAAGCCAGTAAACTATTGCCAGGGCTCTTCTACCTTTGTTGTTGGTCGGTATACTTAGGTCTATGTCGCGAAAATCGTTGTCGGTGCTACAAAGCGCTATTACAGGGATGCCTAAGCTTGAGGCTTCTATTACGGCTTGAGCGTCAGCTTTAGAATCAGATACAATTATTACGCCGGGTTCGATATGATCTGAATAGAGTGGATTTGAAAGCATTCCAGGAATGAAACGTCCTACAACTGGAGTCGCTCCGATTACTTCGCAAAATTTATTCACAGGAGCACGCCCGTACAATCTCGCCGCCACCACCGCAATCTTGGATGGGTCAAACCGAGCAAGGAATTTAGCGGCAACTCGTATACGTTCATCAGTTTTTTTAATGTCTAAAACAAACAACCCGTCAGGTCTAACGCGGTAGATGAACTGTTCCATGTCTCTTGCTTTTGTCTTTGTACCTATGTGAATTCCTGCTGATAGCATGGTGTCTTGAGGTAGCAAAAGTTCCTCCTCACCGGGAGCTTCAACTTCTTCTTTCTTCTCTTCTTCTGACATGTTTTTTCCTCACAATAAAAGAGCAGACATTTCAGCCCTGTTACCAAGCATCTCTTCTATTCGAATGAGTTCATTAATTTTCGCCACTCTCGTCCCTCCCACTACACCAGTTTTTATGATGGGACAGTGAAAGGCCACGGACAAGTGGGCTAAGTGCGTATCAATTGTTTCTCCAGACCGATGAGACATAATCGGGGCGTAAGAAGCTTTTTTTGCCAGTTTAGTGGTTTCCCAAGCATCCGTAAGGGTTCCAACCTGATTCGTTTTTATGATAATCGCGTTTCCCGCGCCAACTTTCATTCCACGAGCCAGTCTCTTTTTGCTCGTTGCAAACAGGTCGTCACCACAAACAAGGCACCCTTCAACTTGCTTAGTAAGTTTTGAAAAGCTTTCAAAATCTTCTTCGTGGAAGGGATCTTCAACGTAAGCGAGGTTGTAATTTTTGACAAGACTTGACACAAAGTCCAGTTGTTCTCCAGAATTTCTTTTAATTCCTTCTCGACTGTACA
>DAOVDC010000040.1 GCA_030669695.1 Candidatus Bathyarchaeota archaeon | reverse complement strand
AGGTGAGTTTCAACGTTTTTGCTCCGTAACACTTCCAACATGCGTTTGCCATAAATGACTCCACTGGCTCCGGTTATGGCCACTACTAATCGCATGTCGTGCACCTGCTATGCTAGTTGTAATACTTCTTTAAGATAAGCTCGGAACGGACCGAGCTTTCCTCCATAGTTACCAGCCGAGATTTTAACGACTCCTGGAACCTTCACTGCTGCTTTTATCCCTTCAGCCATCGCTTTCTTAACAAAATTGGAATTCAAACCGTTTATGACGATTTCGTAAACGCTGTTCACGTTGTCTGGAACCTGCGAGTCAGGCACAATTTTCTTCAGTCCCGGACAGAGCGGGTGATTCGTCGATGCTCTAAGTTTGTATTTCATTGAGCCTGATTTAGATCCAGATCCGCATATGCCTCCAGGGAACGGCAATATGACTCCTTCAGCTCTCTGGTTGATAGCCTTTACCCCTTCCTCTGCCGCTTTAAGACAGGAATCACAACTTTCCGCTAGAATCAAAAAGTTCCCCCCTGCAACAGCCTTCATAACGCCGAAGCGATCTTCCACTACGAATTCTCCCTCCATGATTGGGATGCGCCAAACATCACGCCCTGCGACAACATTTTTTTTTTGAAATCCGTCACCGAAAAGGCGAAGGCTTCGTCCCACTTTCAATCTTCTCTTAGCTTTGGGCAGTGCGTCGAAGGCTGCGGTCGTAGGACATGTCATGACACATTGACTTATCCTTAAGATCATCTGGGTCTTCAATTCCCTCCGTGTCCTGTGGTAAATTTGGATTACCGCTCCAACTCGTCCATCCGGAGTTTTATTGGATGGAACGACACCTTCTATCCCGGCCTCTGCTGGAGACATGATTATAGAAGCAGCGAATCCTGTTGCCATGCCCGCTGCTGTTAACGCCCATTTCTTGTTGTGAGCCGTTATCAGAATTCTTCCAGCCCACATCGGAAACATCTCAGCGAAGGTATCATCAATTTCTACGAATGTGTCCCTATCCTGATAATAACGCATCCCTTTCCAATGTCCCATGTCGTGCACTTCCCCTTTTTTTCTATTTCAAGAGGTTTAGAATATGAAGGTTTCTGACTTTTTAAACTCTTACGTCAAGGTTGAAACTTGCGAGGGACCAGTAGAAGGTTTTTGAAACATTACGACAAAAGCTTTCATGATAGAAGAGCCAACAGAATCTAGAAAAGAAAGAAAATCAACTTAAATCCTCTATTCCGTTATGTCTCTAGGTGCCAGATTATGAATCCAAATCGAACAAGCAAAACTCCTAAAGCTAAGGTAAAAAAGATTGAAAAACCACCCTACGTTGTCGACCGATCTACGCTTCGCCGCTTCGACAGCAAAAACACAGTTTTTGATAGAGTAATGTGGGATTCATCATGGAAAGGCTACAAGCGAATGTATGATGAAAAAGCGCTTGACATCATTGCAAATGGAAAACCGGGTTATTCAAGAGTTGACTTTGCGTTAGTTTACGCCTCTTGGATAGTGCATGACGCTTTTGAAGGTGGTTTTTCCTGGAAGAAAATCAAATTGCATGGAACCCCAGCAGCCACTATTGGAATCGATTGGACAAAAACGAAATATGAAGTCGATGACCCATGTAAGATGAGCACTTTTACCAAGCGAGCAGCAAATCTTTTCGGTGCATCGCTGGTTGGAATCTGCAAGTTAAATAGAGATTGGCTATATGCAGATGTTGATATTCCAGAGAAAATCGAAAATGTTATTGTTATGGCGGTTGAAATGGATGCGGATGGGATTGCAACTTCTCCAGCTGCTCCTGCTGCGGCTGCTACTGGAGTAGGGTATTCAAAAATGGCTTTTATACTTGCAGGCATGGGCGAGTTTATCCGAAATCTAGGATATGAAGCAATTCAATGCGGAAATGATACTGCCTTGAGCATTCCACTTGCAATTGACGCTGGACTTGGGGAACTAGGTCGCAATGGCCTATTGATAACACCTCAATACGGCCCAAGAGTAAGACTCTGCAAGATTTTCACAGATCTTCCGTTGGAACCTGACAAACCCATAGAATTCGGCGTAAAAGAATTCTGTGAAAAATGCAAGTTGTGCGCTCAACATTGCAAGGCGGTTGCGATTTCTATGGATAATGAACCAAACTTCCAAGCAACATGCAGATCCAACAATCCAGGAGCGTTGAAATGGTATGTTAATGTCGAACGATGCTACCGTTACTGGTGCCAAAACGGCATGGATTGTTCAACATGCATAAAGGTTTGTCCATACAACATAGCCTCAGCAAGAAAGGCTAAAGTGACTCCTAAAGAATTCTGGAAAGTTTTTTAAGAAAAGCCTGTATCTTCTTAACTCTGCATGTATTAGCAGGTTTTCGATGTATCCCCAGTATTTCTTCGACGAAGAAAAACATCAAAAACCACGATGGAATAATGATTACGCTTTAGAACAAAGAACAAATTGGCGTTCTTCAAAATAAAGAAAAACCACAAAAAACTTCAAAGATGATTGGCCTTCATACGATGCATACCCAGCTTTTCTTCGAAATAAAGAAAACCCACGGAAATCCTCGGGAACATATTAATTTTCCTTCTATGACCATAGTGCAAAAAAGACAAAAATAACATATGCCACAATTCTCATTGGGTAGTCCCTACCTGGAAAAAGCCAAAACCGAGGTAGAGTTACCTTTGCGGGGTTGCCCTAGCCTGGTAGCATACATTCATGTGCTCCAGGGCATCATCTAAATGTGATTTCGTGTTCCATCTCTTCTGCCAGCTCAGATAGAAGTTTCTTTTGGTGTCGCGTTAGTTTTGTGGGCGTTTGAACAATGATTTTTACAAACTGGTCTCCTTTCCCCCATCCATGCAAGTGGGGTACTCCTTTTCCTCTTAGTCGAAACATGGTTTCACTCTGGGTTCCGGCGGGTATTTTGAGCTTTGCTTCTCCTTTGAGGGTTGGAACATTGATTTTTGTTCCCAGCGTCGCTTGGGGAAAGCTTATGTGGGCTTCACAGAGGATGTTGCTTCCGTTTCTTTCAAAGATTTCATGGGGCTTGACGTGAACAACTACGTATAGGTCTCCGTTAGGACCTCCTTGGACACCGGGGTTTCCCTTTCCATCTAACCTTAGGCCGTGTCCATTGTCAATGCCTGGAGGAATTTTCAGTCTTATCCTGTGGAGACGTTGTACGTTCCCAGCACCCTTGCAGTCGTCACAGAGGTTTTCGACGAGCACACCTTTTCCGTGACATTTATTGCACGTTTGGATTTCAGTGAAGTGCATATAGCCAAAGCTTTTTGTGCGTCGCATTTCACCAGTTCCTTTGCATCTCTGACAGGTTTTGGGGCTTGTTCCAGGTTTTGCTCCGCTACCGTGACAGGTGTCGCAAACATCAAAACCAGGTATTTCCATGTCCTTGTTTAAACCAAATGCAGCGTCTTCCAGGGTTATTTGCAGATCATATCGTAGGTTTGTTCCTTTCTGGCGACGATGTCTTCGGCGTGCGCCACGTCCGAAGAACATGTCGAAAATCGTGGCATGACCACCGAAGTTGAAGCCTAGGTCCTTGAAGATTCTCTCGAAGTCGGCGCCGCTGAATATGTCATCCCGCGAATATCTGCCACTTATCCCTTCGTGGCCATATTGGTCATATTGTATCCGTTTCTCCTTGTCTGAGAGAACGGCGTACGCCTCGGATATTTCCTTGAACTTTTCCTCAGCTTCCGGCGACTTGTTTCGGTCAGGGTGATGTTTTAACGCCAGTTTGCGATATGCCTTTTTTATCTCTTTTTTTGAGGCAGTTCTGGGCACGTTGAGGATTTCGTAGTAGTCTTGCTTGTGGGGGGTCATCCGTGATCAGCCTAAACCGAGAAGAACTTGCATGCTACTCTTTTTTCTCTTCTTTTACTTCCTCGTAATCGGCGTCCACAACTCTCTCTTTGGGCTCTTTGGCCTGCTCGGTTTCTCCTTGTTTCGCTTTCTCGGCTGCAGCTTGCTGGTAGATGGCAGTGCCAACCTCTTGGAGAACTTTTGCCAGCTCTTCGTTCTTGGCTTTGATCTTCTCGAAGTCTTTGCCGCTGAGTGTTTCTCTCAGTTTGGCGGTCGCCTCATCAATCTTCTGCACCTGTTCCTTCCCGAGCTTGTCAGCCAAATCTGTCTTTGTTTTCTCAGCGGTGTAGATCAGCGAGTCGGCGTTGTTGCGGATTTCAGCCTCTTCCTTCCTCTTTTTGTCTTCTTCGGCGAACTTCTCGGCTTCCTTCATCATATTCTCTTTCTCTTTGTCTGAGAGTTTCGTCGATGCTGTAATGGTGATTTTCTGCTCCCTTCCTGTGGCTATATCTTTGGCTGAGACATTGAGTATACCATCAGCGTTGATATCAAAGGTTACCTCGATCTGGGGTACACCTCTTGGAGCTGGAGGTATTCCAGTAAGGTTGAACATTCCAAGGGAGATGCTGTCCGCCGCCATGGCTCTTTCTCCCTGTAGCACATTTATTGTTACGGTGGTTTGGAAGTCCGCTGCAGTTGAGAAGATCTGGCTCTTCTTCGTCGGGATGGTTGTGTTTCTCTCTATGATCCTTGTGAAAACACTTCCTAGCGTCTCGACACCTAGTGAGAGAGGTGTTACGTCCAAGAGAAGTAGATCCTTCACCTCGCCAGCCAATACACCGCCTTGGATAGCTGCTCCGACAGCGACACACTCCATTGGATCCACTCCTCGTTCAGCAGGCTTACCCATCAGATTCTCTACGGACTTTCTTACCAGCGGCATTCTTGTTTGGCCACCAATCAACACAATCTTGTCAATGTCTTCTGGTTTGAGCTTCGCGTCTGAGAGAGTTCGTATTATCGGGTCTCTAATCTTCTGAACAATCGGACGTGTTAGCTGCTCGAGCTTCGCTCTGTTCAACGTGCTATGTAGGTGTTTGGGAACGTTTGCATCAGAGGCAATGAATGGCAGGTTAATATCCGTGGTTGTCAGCGTGGAAAGCTCGATCTTAGCCTTTTCAGCAGCCTCCTTGAGCCTTCGCAAGGCCACGTTGTCGCCACTGAGGTCGATGCTTGTCTGATCATGAAACTCCTTGATGAGGTGTTGGACTACAGCGTTATCCAAGTCTGTTCCTCCTATTTTTGTATCGCCACTAGTGGCCAGTACCTCGAACACCCCACCCCCAAAATCCATTATAGTTGTGTCGTTGGTTCCTCCCCCAAAGCTGAAGACCATAATCTTCATCTCTTTCTCTGTCTTGTCAAGGCCGTAGGCTAACGAAGCAGCTGTTGGCTCGTTTATGATCCTAGCGATATCAAAACCTGCAATCTCGCCAGCATCTTTAGTGGCCTGCCTCTGGTTATCGTTAAAACTAGCGGGAACAGTAATCACACACTTCTTCAGTCTTTGACCTAGAAAAGTCTCTGCATCCTTCTTTATCTTTTGCAGAATGAAGGCTGAAATCTGCTGCGGGGTGTACTCTTCATTATTCATGCTCACTTTATAGTCTGTTCCCATCTTCCTCTTAATCTCGAAAATGGTTCGGTCGGGATTTGTGACCGCTTGTCTCTTAGCGGGTTCGCCTACTAAGAGTTGGCCATCCTTGGTAAACGCCACCACGGAGGGAAACATTTTGCCAGCAATTGTAGGACCTTCTGCGCTGGGTATTATAACTGGCCTTCCAACCTCCAAGATGGCGGCTGCCGAGTTAGTGGTTCCCAGATCTATTCCCAATATTCTCTCTCTAATCTTTTCTTCACTCATGAGTCAACACCTAACCATGTAGCGACCTTAACAATGCTTGTCCTGATAACCTTACCTCTAAACATGTAACCTGTCCTAACCTCCTCAATAACCACATTTTCGTCATGCTCTTTTGTTGAGACCTTCATCACAATCTCGTGGAGTCTCGGATCGAAGGTTTCTCCAACTGCCTTAATTTTGGCCAAACCCTCCTGTTCAAGAGCTGAGGACATTTTTCTTAGAGTCATCTCGACACCTTCCAAGATTGATTGCTTGTTTTCGGTCTCCCTTCCAGAGCGAAGAGCCAACTCAAGCTCATCTATAACATTAAGAAGGTTGACGATGAGCTTTTCGTTGCTGACTTGGACAGCTTCACGGATTTCTTTCTCCATACGTTTTCTATAGTTCTCAAAATCTGCCTGCAAATACTTGAGTCGGCTCAAATATCCATCAGACTTTTCGCGCTCCATCTTTAGAGCCTTTCGAAGATTCTTGGCTTGATCCGCCTCGATTTTTTCTTTTTTCAATAATTTACATCTCCTTCTACTGATATCCACACAGCGAGTACAGACGACGAAGGATGTGGTTTCAAGTCTTCAATTTCTCGCGCTACGCTTTTCATGTTCGAAAAGATATAAAGATTTCTGATTTCGCATGTATACGCATGCATGCATGCATAACTATATGATTTAGAGAAAGAAGTTCACGTGAGCATCTTATTTATGATAAGACTATAACTTAAGTTGGTGACGCTTTTGACCGAGTACGTGTACATAGCGACTGTTGGAAAAACGCCGGAGAAAGTCTTGATTGGATTAAGATCACGGCTAAACATTAAAAAAGTCTTTCTTGTCGGTAGCAACGACAATGAAGTTAAGCAATGCATGGAACACGTAAAGGATTTTTCTGAGAAACTTGGTTATGCTGTACAAACTGTTAAGGCAGACGCTTTTGACGTACTTGACGTAGTTGCTCGCGTCAATGAAGTTATTCAACGGAACAA